>JAGXSG010000007.1 GCA_018333995.1 Clostridiales bacterium
CCTCCTTTCGTTTACGCGGCGGGCGAACTGAAACCGGCCCGCCGTTCGCATCTAGTGCACACCCATTCGTGGCAAAAGCACAGGTCAGAGGTACCGACTAGTCGGAGCGATGGGACAGGTTGGCATAAGCGGTATACGCACGATTAGTGGAAACGTCAGCCGTTGTAGTGGAATAGACAACGTTCCTACTCGATGTAGCTGTCGAGCTCCTTGCGCTGCGCCTCGAGTGCGGCCCGCAGCATTGCCTGGCAAGTCTCGTGGGCCATGGCGTTGATCTCTCGTGTGCGCTGCATGACGGCGGCTTGCTGGCGCACACGCTGCTCGGCCTCGAACTTGCCAAGCCGTCGTCGCATTGCCGCCTGCTCCAGCGCCCTTGATTCGCGCAGGCCTTCATTCGCCTGACGTGCTAGATCGCAGAGGAAGATCAGGCCCACGATGACGATGAGGAACCACCAGATGGGATGCATTGCCGTCACCACGCCATGATTGCCTTGGAGGCACCGATGCCGTAGGCCATGCTGAGCGCCCTCAGGTTGTCCTCGGCCATGGGCGCCATCTCGATCAGGGTCTCGTGGGCCATGCCTACCGTGGCCGCGCCCATCATGGCGGCTTGGGCGATCTGCGCCCGTCCTTCCTCGCGCTGGCAGGCGATGATGGTGCGCTTGGCCATCAGTTCAACCTCACGCCGAGTGTGGCGCTGTGTCGAGCGCGACATGTGATCGAGCATTTGAATCGCTTGTCCGTTACCCTGAAGAGCCAAGCCAGTTTGGTCAGACATCTCGCATCCTTTCTCGAAGAAGGAGGTCCAGACGCTTCGGTTGCGTCTGGCTGTATCTGACCGCAGAAGCGCGTAGGAGAGATATTGGGCGAAGCGGAGGAATTCCGTATCTCAAACGAAGGACCGGATCCTACGCGCAGCGATTCGCTCCCGAGCGTTGAGCATATTGCGAAGGCCTTGGGTCCTATCGTCCGGAGAGGCCTGCCTGTCGTACCCGAGTTCGATGACGAGACGCTGCTGTCTCTGCCAAACGTACTCATCCGAACCACCGATCCGTGTGATCGCCTTGGCCGGGTTAACGCTCTGGATGAGCTACTCCGATGGCATCTCAGTCGGTATCCGGATGACCGGCTAAAGGAGGTTGTCGCCGTTCTCTTCGGTGCCGCCCAAGGGAGTCGACGCCAACCCATCGGAGACAGGCGCAGGGAGTCGGGAAGGCATCTGGGCGTCAGCGCCGAGCACGTACGCACAGGTATTCAACCAGGCATCCTACAGACGCTGGCCTGGGAGATACATCGCGATGCCCAAGACAGCCTGCCAACGCTTGGGGTGTCGGCAGGCTCTGCCCGCTCTGGTGCAGGCGGTGACTTGGTAGCTGAACGCACCAGTGGCGCGATTGAACAGCTGTATCGCTATCTGCAGGAGGTCACGCTGAGGTTGGAAGCGGCCGACTTCTGCGCGCGCTGTTCACTTGAAATTCCGGCGAGCAATCGGTACCGGGACACTGCGCGGTTCGTTTCAGAGCAGCCGAGCATGAATGGGGACTTGGCGCTGTGGATGTTCACGTACGTGCACTTGTACTTCAACGAGGTGCTTAGGGATAAGGCCAGTCGGGACTTCCTTCGCGAGAATCTGCCGCTCGAGTGGTGGGTGTGGACGCGGCTGGACCGACCGTTTCTTACCGAGGAGCTGGAGGTCCTCCTGCAAGCACTGTCGTCTGCCAAGGATGACGATCCTCACACCTTTGCCTTGGAGCTGATTGAGGGTGAACACGGAGCACTACGTGGGCGTTGGAGCGCCATGCTGGCTTCAGTTGAATGGCCAGTTTCTCCGATCGGCGCGACGATGCCTTGGGAGCGGCCAACGGCCCGGCACCGTGGTGCGGCAATCGAAGCTGCGAGGCTTGCCTGCGCGGTGCTGCAGAGCAGGTTCGGGTCTCTGACTATGGAAGCCAAGGAAGCTGAACGAGAATTCCTCTACTTGGTGGAGAACACGGTGGACATCGCTTTGAGTGAATCTGGGGTCTCAGCGAAAAACAGCGACGGCAGAGCATTAGAGGCGATTCCTCGGGCAGCCTTGGACGCGCGGCCTCCACGGTACTTGCAGACGGCTGACGAGTCAGTTGACTGGGGTGTGCCATTCAGGGAGTGGTTCAGTTCGTAGGTGCTGGAACACAGTCCTCAGTACAATATGCAGTTTTGTGAGCGATATATGCATGTGTTATTCTTAGTGTAGGTTTCAGCGCCATCTTCTGACGCGCTGTCCGTCCCAAGTTCACGCAGGTGTAGGGGGGATTCTGCGTGTTCGTGTCAGCGGCCGGACGTATCATGATGGGGGAGCGCTGCGGATCGCCGGGGATCTCATCCCGGAATAAGAAGATGGAGCACGAAGTATGGCACGCACGGGCAAGACGCAGCACAGCAAGAGAACGGTTCAGCGGCATTGGATAGCCGCTGATGCGCTGAGTGGCAATCAGGGACCAATCGACAGCGTGGGGTGTCGATGAGCATCACTGCCTATCAGGCGAAGTACTACGCCCACGAGCTCCAGCGCTCCTACGCGAACGATCATGTCGGCAAGCTTGCTGGCCTTCTCTTTGACGCACAAGTTGAACCGAAGCCACATCAAATAGATGCGGCACTGTTTGCGTTGCAGACACCGTACCTGGCCGGAGTGGTTCTTGCCGATGAGGTGGGCCTCGGAAAGACAATTGAGGCGGGCATCGTCATCACGCAGTATTGGGCTGAACGCAAGCGACGTATCCTCATCATTTCGCCCTCAAGCCTTCGTCAACAGTGGCAGCAAGAGCTCTACGAGAAGTTCCTGATTCCGAGTCAACTACTCGACCCAAAGCTCAAGGACCAACAGCTCGCGCGCACCGCGCAACGCGGTGCCGAAGTGCTGATCTGCTCGTATGAGTTTGCATTACGTCATGAGGCTAGCCTGCTGCGCCAGTGGGACCTGGTGGTGTGCGATGAGGCCCATCGTCTGCGCAACTTCTACACCGGACGCAACAAGGCTCCGGAGGCAATCAGCCACATCGTTCGTGAAGCTCACAAGACACTGCTGCTGACCGCGACGCCGCTGCAGAACCGCCTAGAGGAACTCTATGGCCTTGTCAGCGTTTTCGATCCCGACTACTTCTATTCACTCGATGCCTTTCGTGAGCGGTACGTCAAGGCCAAAGGCATTGGAGACAATGACGATCTAGTTGATCGCGTGGCAGCCATCAGCAAGCGCACGTTGCGACGGGACGCCGACAAGTACATCCACTTCACCAAGCGCCTGCCGCTCACCGTGGAGTTCATGCCGAGTCCCGAGGAGATCCGACTCTACGACAGGGTCAACGACTATCTGCAGCGCGAGGATCTGTTTGCCTTCGGCAACTCCCAGAGGCACTTGACAACGTTGATTATCCGAAAGCGCCTCGGCTCATCGACCTACGCCGTTTCCAGTACGTTGGGGAAGATCGCTGACAGGCTCCAAGCGGAGCTAGACGCGGGCGTCCGTCGCGACAGTCGTGGTGGCCTGATTGCGGCCGACCTCATTGACGACGACCTCCCGGATGAGGTGCTTGAGGAGCTCGAAGATGGTGGCGAACCCGCCTCCGAGCGGACCCAGTTCGGCCCCGGCTCCGGTGCGCGTCTCGATGATGAAACACTCGAAGCCATGCGTGCCGAGGTCGCCGAGCTTCGCAGCTACGCCGATATGGCTCGCGCCATCACGGTGAATCAGAAGGCCGTGAAGCTCAACGAAGCTCTCGACAAAGGCTTCGAACGTCTGCGTGAACTTGGCGCACCCGAGAAGGCGATCATCTTCACGGATTCAACCAAGACCCAGGAGTACATTGCCCGTTCGCTCGGTGAGGCCGGTCGGGCCAAGGGATTGGTCCTGTTCAACGGCTCCAACAACTCATCCGAGAGCAACCAGATCTACAGGGACTGGCTTGAAGCCAACAAGGATGGCGACGTCATAACCGGCATTCCGGCTGCCGATCGCCGCAAGGCTCTCGTGGACTACTTCCGCGACCACGGCACCGTCATGATCGCCACCGAGGCCGCAGCCGAAGGTATCAACCTGCAGTTCTGCTCCATGGTCGTGAACTACGACCTGCCGTGGAACCCGCAACGGGTCGAACAGCGCATTGGACGTGCTCACCGCTACGGACAGAAGTTCGACGTGGTCGTGGTCAACTTCTCAAACAAGGGCAATGTAGCCGAGGCACGCATCCTCGAACTGCTGGCGACCAAGTTCCACCTGTTTGAGTCCGTCTTTGGTGCCAGCGATGAAGTGCTTGGTGCTATCGAGGACGGTTTCGATTTCGAGAAGACGATCAACAGCATCCTCAGTACTTCTCGAAGTGACGCTGATATCGACAAAGCGTTCAGGGCACTGGAGGAGCAGTACGCCACCGAGATCACGGCTGAAATGGCTGCCGCCAAAGCCAAGGTGTTCGACAACCTTGACCCGAACGTGCAAGACCGCCTGAAAGCATATGACTCGCAGTCCGGCGAGGTTCTCAACAAGTTCGAGCGCCTGCTGCTATCAGTGACCAAGTTGCAGCTCGAACCTTTCGCGACATTTGAGGGCGATGGTCGCCGCTTCGTTCTGAATAGAGCCCCAGTCAAGAATGCGAAGACCGGCCGCTACTACTTCAAGTCAGAGCCGCTCGACAACGCCCACCAGTACCGTTTCGACAGTGACCTTGCTCGCTATGTCGTGGAGTCATCCAAGGAGGCCGAAACCCCAAGCAGGGAACTCACTTTCAGCCTCGGCGAGTCCTCGCGTATTAGTACTGCCGTGAAGGAGCTTCAGGGCAAGTCTGGTGAGCTAACGGTCAAGCTTGTCACCTTCTCTATGAAGGCGAAGAACGATGACATTAGTGAGTCCTACATGCTTGCTGGGGGCCTGACCGACGATGGCCAGTGGCTCGATCATGAATACGTCGCCGATTTGCTGGACTTGGCTTGTGTAGATGAGGGGCCGGAAGTCACTGTCGATGACTCGAGGTTTGATAGTCATCTGTCAGAGCGTCGCTCGCACTTGGAGAAGGAAGTCCAGGGCCGCAACTCCCGCTATTACGACCAGCAAGAGGAGCTCCTCTACCGCAATCAACAGGACCGACGAGCTGAGTCCGAGGGCAAGATTCGCGAGTACAAGGCCAAGGAGAAGGAGGCCCGCAGAGCCGCCAGGGCCACCGATGATCCAATGGAACAGCTAAAGTTCAAGAAGGATGCACGCCGCTGGTCAGAGCGTGCGGAGGAAGAAGACGAAGAGGCACGCCTGGCTCGCAAGAAGATGCGTGAAGAAGCGGACCACTATCTCGAGTTGATTGAGCAAGCGCTCAAGGGAACTCAGGAGGTCGAGCACCTATTTGCCATCCGATGGAAGGTGGTCTCCTGATGAGCGCACTGGTCGAATATACAATTATTGGTAATATGAATAGAGGAAACATTCAATGAGCAACGACGATTCACAGGACATCTACGAAACACCAAGCACAACACCAAGCTTCCAAACGGAGCTCGCGGCACAACTCTCGGAGTTGATTCCTGAGGCCATTGCCGATGGCAAAGTCGACGTCGAAAAGCTCAAGGAGCTCTTGGGGGACGATGCGGGTGACGACCGCGAGCGCTTCGGCATGTTCTGGCCCGGAAAGAAGCGAGCTTTGCGTGCCGCGCAGGAGCCGACTACAGCAACCTTGAAGCCCGACTTCGAGAACTCGAAGGACTGGGACACCACCAAGAATCTGTTCATCGAGGGCGATAACCTCGAGGTGCTCAAGATTCTGCAGAAGCACTATCACGGCAAGGTCAAGCTGATCTACATCGATCCGCCCTACAACACGGGCAACGACTTCGTTTACCCTGACAACTTCAAGGAGGGGTTGGACACCTACCTCGAATGGACTCGGCAGGTCAATGAGGAGGGTAAGAAGGTCAGCACCAACAGCGAGACCGAGGGTCGCTACCACTCAAACTGGCTCAACATGATGTATCCGCGCCTCAAGCTTGCGCGGAACCTGTTGACCGAGGACGGTGTCCTGTTCATCTCGATTGACCAGCACGAGCACGCTGCACTGCTGCGTCTGTGTGCAGAGGTTTTCGGTGAGAGCAACTTGCTCGGCTCAGTCTCCGTGGTCAACAACCTCAAGGGTCGCTCTGATGACCAGTACTTCGCTACGGCGAATGAATTCTTGGTCGCCTGTGCACGAAACAACGAGGGTGCGACCATCTATGGATTCGCAACAGCGGAGGACTATCAAGCCGAGTTCAAGCATTCAGATGAGATTAGCAACTACAAAGAGGTCGGGCTTCGCAAGACCGGTAAGAACTCACGAAGGATTGACCGCCCGAACATGTACTACCCGATCTACTACTGTCCGAGTTCTTCGGAATTCAGCCTCGAGCCAAGTACTGGCGCAATTGAAATCTTCCCGGTTGACTCAGCAGGAGTGGAAGGTCGGTGGCGTTGGAGCAGGGACACCTTTCAGAAGAACAAGGATACCGAGCTTGTAGCTAGAGAAGTCAACGGCAAGTGGAATGTCTATGTGAAGATGCGTGATGTCGTTGATGGCGAGGCGAGGACGGTCCGGCCTAAGACAGTCTGGATTGACCCGAAGTATGATACGGCAGGCGGAGCGCGTGCAGTAAAGGCGCTCTTCGATGGACAGAACTACTTCGACAACCCGAAGCCCGTTGATTTCATCCGTGATGTGTTGGCCATCGGGGCTCGCAAGGACTCGATCATCCTCGACTTCTTTGCTGGCTCCGGCACGACGGCACAAGCGGTCTTGAAGCAGAACGCAGCCGATGGTGGCAGCCGCAGTTTCGTGTTGGTTCAGCTGCCTGAACCAACACCCGAAGAGTCCGATGCTCGCAACGCGGGGTATGACACGATTTCCGCACTGACGATTGAGCGGATCAGGCGTGCTGGTGAGGAAGTTCACGGGTCGCTCCAGGGCCAGACTGTTGATGTCGGATTTCGCACGTTCACCCTCAGTGACACCAACTTCTCGAAGTGGCGCGTGGCAAGCGATGCGGACGCAAGTACGCTCGAGCAGCACTTGCTCGATTTGCGCGACAACGCTGCTGACGATGCAACACCGGATGCCTTGTTGACCGAGATTCTACTGAAGCAGGGGTACTCTCTCTCCGAGCAGATTGACGAGATCGAAGTCTCAGGCTTGAAGCTGAAGACCGTTGGTGGGGGACTTCTGCTCGCATACCTGGACGAGCGCACCAAGCCGACGCTGAATCAACTGCGCTCTGTGCTGGCGGAGAAGCCAGCACGCCTCGTTATCCTCGAAGACGCATTCCAAGGCGACGATGAGCTAAAGACCAACTTGGTCCAAGAATGCAGGTCACATAGCGTGGAACTCTGGACGGCCTGACGATGGAATTCAAGTTTGATGCTCACCAGGAGTTCCAGCAGGACGCAATCGCTGCCGTGGTCGATCTGTTTGAGGGTCAGCTGGCCGACGCCGCATCGTTGTCGACGAAGCTCCAGGGCGCGGTTCCCGACGCTGGCGATCAGATGATCGCCTTTGACATGGTTAGCGAAGTTGGCGCGGTTGGGAACAACCTGCTGCTCGACGACGCGACAATACTGCAGAACCTGCAGACCGTGCAGGATCGAAACGGCCTCGAGGTAGTGAGCGAGCTGGCTGGGGGTTCGCTGGACTTTGACATCGAGATGGAGACCGGCACCGGCAAGACGTATGTGTATCTGCGTACCATCTTCGAGCTGGCCAAGAACTACAGCTTCACCAAGTTCATCATCCTCGTGCCGAGCGTGGCCATCCGTGAGGGCGTGACCACCAGTATCAAGCTAATGACTAAGCACTTCCAAGATCTCTACGCCACGCCGTTCGACTCGTTCGTCTACAGCGGCAGCACGCCGGAAGAAGTGCAGTCGTTCGCCACTTCCACGAGCGTGCAGATCATGGTCATGACCATCGACTCGTTGCGGGGCGACAAGAACACCCGCGTCATCCACCAGACTCGTGACAAGCTTAACGGGCTGCGCCCAATTGACTATCTGAAGGCCACACATCCAGTGGTCATTATGGACGAGCCACAGAACATGGAGTCGTTGCTTAGCCAGTCTGCAGTGGGTGAGCTGAATCCGCTTTGCACCCTGCGCTACTCGGCAACCCATCGCAAGACGCGCAACGTCGTCTATCGCCTCGACCCGGTTGACGCCCACGATCTCGGCTTGGTCAAGCAGATTGTGGTGGCGGAGGCGCTGCAGCAGGGCGCCGATGCAGCACCGTATGTGAAGCTCCAGTCAGTTCGTAATGACAAAGGCTTTCTAGCATGTATGGAACTGGCGGTGCGCAAAGCATCGGACGGCACAATCCAGCGGAAGACGGTGTACGTCAAAAACGGCCAAGACCTCGCTCTGGTCACTGACAACTCTGCCTATGAGGGTTGGTTGGTCAACGAGTTGAGTATCGAACCCGAGTCAGTCGAGCTGTTCCCGCACGGGTGGCTTCAGGCAGGTGAGACCATCGGCGGCTCCAACGATTCCATTTACCGCGAGATGATCCGTGAGACCATCCGTGAGCATCTGCGTAAGGAGACGATGCTACGACCTCACGGGATCAAGGTGCTGAGCTTGTTCTTTGTCGACAAGGTCGCAAGTTTCCTTGGAGAGGGCTACAACAACGACACTGCTGACGGGCAGTTCGTCACTTGGTTCGACGAGCTGTTCATCGAGGAGCGCTCCAGGAGTCAGCAATGGTCGCAATCACTGCCTCTTGATCCAGTCGATTACCGGCGCGCCTACTTCTCGGCCATTAGGGGGAGGAAGGGTCAGCACGATACCTTTAAGGACACAACCGGCACATCGAAGGCTGATGATGACGCCTACGATTTGATAATGCGTGACAAAGCACGACTCCTCGACGAGAACGAGCCGGTGCGATTCATCTTCAGCCACTCGGCGCTGCGTGAAGGCTGGGACAATCCGAACGTCTTTCAGATCTGTGCTCTACGTGAGATGGGCGAAGCGACGGAGCGTCGCCAAACGATCGGACGCGGACTGCGGCTGCCGGTCAGCCAGGCAGGAGAGCGGGTACCAGACAAGGGCATCGCTCAACTCACCGTCGTTGCGAATGAGTCCTATCGAGAATTCGCCGATAGCTTACAGAAGGAGTATCGGGACTCCGGCGTCAGTATCGGCCTGGTGCGCCCTGGTGAGTTCGCGAAGATCCCGACAATCGACGAAGTTACCGGCGACGAGAAACGGCTCGGCTTCCAGGGCTCCAAACTGATCTGGGACGAACTGGTCGAACGCAGCTTCATTGACAAGGAAGGCAGAGTCACCGCCAACTTCCGTCCCGAGACACTCGGGTTCACACTTGGCCCGGTGCCGGAGTTCTTCTGGCCCCAAGACGACATAATCGATGTGATGCTCAACTGTCGCATCGAGCGCATAGTCAAGACTCGGCGCGAGCGTGTCGCTCGCAAGCTCAACAAGGAGATCTACTCAACGCCGTGGTTCGAGGACTTTTGGCGCACGATTTCGCAGAAGACCACCTATCGAGTGGCCCTTAATCGTGAGGAAGTCATCGACAACGCAGTCAACAGAATCAAGGCTGAGCAGCCCATCTTGCCGCTTCGAGTTCAGGTCACCCGTGCAGGCGTAAAGCTGGTGCGGGGCGGCACCAAGACCTCCGAGACTGCAACTCGTTCTGCTGAGCTGACTGGCGCCTATCAACTTCCCGACATCCTCAGCGAGCTGCAGGAAGCTACATCCCTTACGCGTCGGACCTTGATTGACGTGTTGACGCGCTCTGGCAAGCTGAGCGAGTTTATCGGCAATCCCAATGACTTCATTGCAATGGTGAAGCGAAACCTCCAGAACGTGGTGGCCGCTGCCGTTCAGGAAGGCATTCAGTACGAGAAGATCGGCGGCTACGTCTACGAGTTGCGTGAACTGCAGGCCGATGGTGCTGAGGCACGTGACCTCTTTCTCGATCGCGTCTACAAGGTCGAGAACACCGGCAAGACCGACTTCGACTACATCCAGATCGACTCAGACGGTGCGGACGCCCCTGAGCGCCAGTTCGCGGAGAAGCTGGACTCACGTGAAGACGTCAAGTTCTTCATGAAGCTGCCCGACAAGTTCAAGATCGACACGCCCGTCGGGCCGTACAACCCAGACTGGGCAATCATCAAGCAGGATGAGGATGGCGTGGATCGCATCTACATGATCCGCGAGACCAAGAGCACGCTGGATGAGTCCAAGCGTCGCCCGACTGAGAACGCCAAGATCAAAGCCGCGACTGAGCACTTCAAGCAGCTGGGCATCGGCACTGATACCGTCCCGGGCTACGCTGTCAGCGTCCCTGGCAATTGGAGCTTGTAATGCGCGCAGTAGAGGTCCAGATTCACAACTTCCGGAGCGTCCACGACGCGACGATTCGCCTTGAGCCACTCTCGCTAATCGCGGGAGCCAACAATGCAGGCAAGAGCAACATCATAGATGCCATCCGGCTGTTCTATGGGGACCTGAAGTGGGATGAGGGACGTGATGCCCCGAAGGTAGAGGCGAGCGATTCAGAAGCATGGGTTGAGATCGAGTTTCAGCCGACTGCGGATGAGCTCGCGCAACTGAAGGATGATTACAGGAGTGCAGAAGGCACCTTCCGCGTCCGGAACTACGTCAGCCCCTCGAGCGGAGCAGATGGCAAGGTTCGCGCGGGGTACTACGCCTACGAAGACGACAAGTTGTCCGACAACTTGTTCTACGGTGCGAAGAATGTGGGGTCTGGCAAGGTCGGACACATCGTCTACATTCCCGCTGTCAGCAAGGTCGATGACAACACAAAGCTCACCGGCCCTTCTGCGCTACGAGAACTCGTAGCGGAGGTTCTCAACAAGGTGGTCGCCGACAGCCCCGCATACCTAGAGCTTACCAAGGCGTTCGGCGCCTTTGAAGGCTCGATTAGGACGCAGACCTGTGCTGACGGGCAGTCGCTTAAGTCTCTTGAGAAGGAAGTAACCGACGAGATTGCTAATTGGGAAGCGTCTTTTTCGCTTGCAGTTCAGAACATTCAGCCGGAGGAGATCCTGAAGACACTCATTAAGCCGCAGTTCATCGACGAGACGCACGGCGGGGAGATAGATCAGGCGCGTTTTGGTGCGGGTTTTCAGCGTCACCTCATTTACACACTGATCAAACTCGCGGCGAAGCATGCCAATCCACCTAGGACATCGGCCGGTGAGAAGAAGGAGTTCGCGCCTCAGCTCACGTGGATTCTGTTCGAGGAACCCGAGGCCTTCCTGCACCCCTCCCAGGAAGAGGTGTTGCACGACAGCCTACTGAAACTCGTTCAGGACGGCACTACACAGGTCTTGTTAACGACGCATAGCTCACGTTTCGTTAGCCGCTCGATGGACGACCTGACTCGACTAGTCCGACTATGCCGCGACGCTGGTATCACTACGGCCCACCAGTTGTCGCAGGCTGAACTCGACAAGCTGTTCGACGACCTCCTCGTCGTTGATGACAGCATTACGCCGATCGGCACGACATCGGCGGATGTCAACAAGGCTGCGATGATGGCGTCCCTTAAGACTGAGCTATGGATGCAGGCAACACGTACGATAGCCTTCTTCAGTCAGCGAGTGATCCTTGTCGAAGGTGCTAGTGAGACGGCGTTATACAGTTACTTGACGACCCGGGGTCTAATGGACCCGCCTTTGAGAGGCCTTTCTGTCATCGACTGCATGGGTAAGTTCAACATCCATCGTTTCGTCGCGATTCTCGGCGCATTTGGCATCGACCACTCGGTCCTCTACGACGGGGACAACGGCGGTTCGCATGATTCCGAGGTAACCGCGGCGATTGATGGGGCGAAGTCGGCGTTCACCAAGAGGATCACTCGGTTCCCGAGCGACTTGGAGTCGGAGCTTGGGATCACCCCACTCCCCCGAAACGAGTCGCATCGCAAGCCGCAGTACATCCTCTATCACCTGGAGTCAGGGCTGGTGGATGCGTCAAAGATCGACGCGATAAAGCAGGAGTTCTGCGACCTCGCTACGGCGTGATGAATTTAGGTCTGAAAGGAGGCCAGTTACTATGCACGAGATCAAATGCCCGCATTGTGGCAAGACATTCAACGTTGATGAGGCCGGTTATGCGGACATCTTGAAACAGGTGCGCGACGAAGCCTTCGACAAGGCGCTGCACGACCGGTTGGTGCTTGCCGAGCAAGACAAGAAGACGGCGATCGAACTCGCGCAGACCAAGGTCGCCAGCGAGATGGAGAGGAAAGCCGCCAAGAAGGATGCCGAGAAGGACACCGAGATCGCTCGGCTTAAAGCAGAGCTCGAGAAGGCAGATGTCGCCAATCAGCTCGCGCTGAAGGAAGCGCTCAGTACGGTCGAGAAGGAGCGCGACGATCTCAAGCGAGATCTTGACTCGAAGGACACTGAGAGAAAGCTGCTCGAATCGTCGCTCAAAGACAAGTACGAAACCCAGATCAAGGATCGCGACGATGCCATCGAGCGCCTGAAGGACCTCAAGGCCAAGTTGTCCACCAAGTTGGTCGGCGAGACCCTAGAGCAACACTGTGAAACCGAGTTCAACAAGATCCGCGCTACTGCTTTCCCTCGCGCCTATTTTGAGAAGGACAATGACGCCCGCAGCGGTAGCAAGGGCGACTACATATTCCGTGACTCCGACGAAGCATGCACCGAATGTGTGTCGATCATGTTCGAGATGAAGAACGAGTGCGACACCACCGCAACCAAGAAGAAGAACGAGGACTTCTTCAAAGAACTCGACAAGGACCGCATCGAGAAGGGCTGCGAGTACGCCGTACTCGTTTCTTTGCTGGAGCCGGACAACGAGCTCTACAACACGGGCATCGTGGACGTGTCTCACCGGTATCCGAAGATGTACGTCATCCGACCACAGTTCTTTATTCCGATGATCACTCTGCTTCGTAACGCTTCTCAGAACGCACTGAAATACAAGACCGAGCTGGCGCTCGTGAAGGCGCAGAACATCGACATTACGAATTTCGAGGACGACCTGGAAACCATCAAGACAGGCTTTGCCCGTAACTATGACTTGGCGTCCCGAAAGTTTGGGACTGCCATCGCTGAGATTGACAAGACGATCAAGAGTCTTGAGAAGACGAAGGCCGAACTACTTGGCTCCGAGAACAACCTCCG
Organism: Clostridiales bacterium; assembly: GCA_018333995.1. Lineage (NCBI taxonomy): Bacteria > Bacillati > Bacillota > Clostridia > Eubacteriales > Clostridiales bacterium. Next base: position 13,189 of record JAGXSG010000007.1, read on the forward strand.
TCTGGCCAACAACAAACTGCAAGACGTGACGATCAAGAAGCTGACACGCGGCAACCCGACCATGGCGGCGAAGTTCGCAGAGCTGGAGAAGGCGGACTCTAGGGACGATTAGGCAGGAGCTGAGTGATGCTGCGCACTCCGGTCACGAGCAGCAACTGTGTGTCGGTCGGCTATGACGCGACCACATGGACTCTCGAGGTTGAGTTCAGACACGGTGGGATCTATCCGTACTTCGATGCGCCTGCGTCAGAGTGCGAGGCACTGTTGAGTGCCTCAAGCGTCGGCGGTTGCCTCGATGCGCGGATCAAGAAGGTGGGCTACCGCTACCGGAAGCTCTAGGTAGGCCCTTGTGCGTCACTCGGTTAGACTTCGTCATCTCGCATTCTTTTACCAGAGTTGGCCGCTGGTAGGTCCACCAAGAATGAATGCAGGACCCGGCCTCATGCTGGGTCCTGTCGCGTCTGGGGACACGTGCGTGCGCCTTACCCCGCTCCCGCCGCTCGCGCGTCGCGGCGGATCTGGAAGTTGCCGAGGGCGTCGCCTTTGTGCACGAACGTCATCTCACGCTCGACCTCGAACCCGTGGCGGCGGTAGAAGCGTAGCGCGTCGTTCTTGGTGATGTTGACGTCGGTGATCACCACGGGGTGCTCGGCGGTCACGGAGCTGAGGAGCGCGGAGCCTACGCCGCCGCCCCGGTGTCGCTCGTCGACGGTCAGCGCGCTCAGGTAAAACTCGTCGTCGGCGACCTCGGTGGTCGCCACGCTCTCGAGCTTCGACCCCCACCGCATCGCCCGCAGCATCCTGCGGGCGCCGAGAGCACGCCCCCACTCCCTGCCGCGCAGCCTGGTTGCGGCACGCCGTTCGGCGCCGGTGAGACCGGCCGCGATACCGACGACCTCCCCGGTCTCATCGACCGCGCAGCGAACGTACCTTCCGCTGTAGTCGTTGTGCTCCATCTCCACGAGCGCGGTGAGCACAGGCACGGCTTCATCCTCCGCGCCTAAGACGAATCGCATGAGCGAGGGATCCGCCTGGTAGATCAGACGGGCGACCGTCGCGGAATCGTGACGTGCGGGGTCGAACCGCTCGATGGCTACCTGCATGACGGCTCCTTCCCCACGGCCGGGCCCGATCGGTGTCCGCGTGTACGTCATCGACTCTACCGCGCCTCCGCCGGGGCTGCAACCGGCTCGCCGACCCGCTATCATGCGGAGTCACGGACTGATACGCCGCCACCAGGAGGTCATACGTGACGCGACAGTACGATCCGCATGCGATAGAGACCAAGTGGCAGGAGACATGGGAGCGTGACCGGCTCTACTCGGTAAACGAGGACCCCTCCCGGCCCGCCTACTACGTGCTCGAGATGTTCCCGTACCCTTCAGGCGACATCCACATGGGTCACGTTCGCAACTACACCATCGGCGACGTCATCGCACGCCACCTCACCATGCGCGGCATGCAGGTACTCCACCCCATCGGCTGGGACGCGTTCGGGCTTCCCGCCGAGAACGCCGCGATCAAGAGCGCGACACATCCTGCCGAGTGGACGTACGCCAACATCGCCAAGCAGGCCGCCTCGTTCAAGCGGATGGGATTTAGCTACGACTGGGACCGCACGGTCGTCACGTGCGACGAGGAGTACTATCGCTGGGGCCAGTGGATCCTTCTGAAGTTCTGGGAGCGCGGGCTCGTCGAGCGCAAGTCGAGCCCGGTCAACTGGTGTCCGAGCTGCGCGACCGTGCTCGCCAACGAGCAGGTCATCGGCGACGGCGTGTGCTGGCGATGCAAGAGCCACGTCGAGAAGCGCGAGCTCGAGCAGTGGTACCTCAAGATTACCGAGTATGCTCAGGAGCTCCTCGACGACCTCGACACGCTTCCCGGCTGGCCCGAGCGCGTCAAGACGATGCAGGCCAACTGGATCGGGCGTTCCGAGGGCGCCGAGGTCGATTTCGTGCTCTGCGACGCGGCCGGCGAGCCGTCCGGCGATACGATCACCGTGTTCACGACGCGCCCCGACACGCTCTTCGGGTGCACGTTCTTCCTGCTCGCGCCGGAGCACCCGCTCGTGCACGAGATCGTTCACGGCACGGAGTTCGCGCCTGAAGTGATGCGGGTTGTCGAGAGCGCTTCGCGGGCGAGCGCGGTCGAGCGCGCCGCTGGCGAGCGTGAGAAGATCGGCGCGTTCACCGGGCGCTACGTCGTCAACCCCGTCAACGGGGAGAAGGTCCCCGTGTGGGTGGCGGACTACGTGCTCATGGAGTACGGCACTGGTGCCGTGATGGCCGTTCCCTGCGGTGACCAGCGCGATTTTGAGTTCGCCCGCCAGTACGGGCTGCCGATCCCGCCGGTGGTCGTCGCGGAGGACGATCCGCTTGCCGCGAAACTCGCTGACGCGCAAGAGCGAGTGCTCGATGACGTGACCTGGGAGTGCGCCTACGACGGCCCTGGCATTATGGTGCAGTCTGGTCCATTCACGGGCATGCGCACCGGAAAGGGCGGTATCGGTGTCGCGGCGGTCACGCGCTGGCTTGAGGATCATGGCCACGGCCGGTACGCGATCAACTTCCGTCTTCGCGACTGGCTTATCAGCCGACAGCGCTATTGGGGTAACCCGATTCCCGCCGTCCACTGTCCGGCGTGCGGTCTCGTGCCGGTCCCCGAGAGCGACCTGCCGGTGCGCCTGCCGGACGACGTCGACATCACCAAGGGTGAGACACTTGCGGACAAACCCGACTTCTACGAGACAAAGTGCCCGGCGTGCGGCGGGGCCGCTCGGCGTGAGACAGATACCATGGACACGTTCACCTGCTCGTCGTGGTATTACCTGCGCTACTGCGACGCCCGCAACTCACAGGCGATATGGGACCGGGAAAAAGCCGAGCACTGGATGCCTGTCGACCAGTACATCGGCGGTATTGAACACGCGATCTTGCACCTGCTCTACTCCCGCTTCTTCACGAAAGTCTTGCGCGATGCGGGCTTGCTGAACTTCTCGGAGCCGTTTACCAACCTGCTCACTCAAGGGATGGTTCGCAAAGACGGCGAGGTGATGAGCAAGTCCAAGGGCAACGTCGTCGCTCCCGAGGAGATGATCGCCGAGTACGGCGCCGACACGCTGCGCGCCTACATCCTGTTCATGGCGCCACCTGACAAAGATCTTGAGTGGTCCTTCGAGGGGCTTGACGGCATGTATCGCTGGCTTGGTCGCGTGTGGAGGTTCGTGACTGAGGCTGCCGAGGAGTCCTCGGCAGGTGACGTCGGCGGCGAGATCGCGCTCGACGGCCCGGCGGCCAAGACGCTCCACCGTGAGATGCACCGCGTGATCGGCAAGGTCACCGACGACATTGGACGCTTCAGTCTCAACACCGCCATCGCCGCGATGATGGAGCTCACCAACGCCGCGTACGACTATCGCAACGCGGTGGAGCCAGGAATGCGCGATGCCGCGCTCACGCGTGCGGTTGCGGAGAACATGACGCGCCTGCTCGCTCCGTACGTTCCGCACATGGCCGAAGAGCTGTGGCGCGATGTGCTGGGACACGACACCTCGGTCCACAGGGAGGCGTGGCCAAAGTACGATCCAGCGGCGGCGGCCCTCGATGAGGTCGAGCTCGCGGTGCAGGTCAACGGCAAGATCCGGGGACGTGTCATCGTGTCCGCAGACGCCCCGGATGATGAGGTTCGTGAGGCGGCGCTCATCGAGGCGGAGGCGCATGTCGCCGGGAAGGAAGTCGTCAAGGTGCTGATTGTCCCGGGCAGGCTCGTGAGCATCGTCGTGCGTTAGGTGTTGGCGACGGGAGTTTTTACTCTCTGACCAGCAGGTATATCTCTGGTAAGACCCGGTTAGACCCGCCGTGGTGTACTTCGTCCGCGACGTGAGCGGGGTGTGTTTGCCTCTGTGCGACCGTCGCGAATCTGCTGGTCGTCACGGGGGGAGTGGTACGTATGTCTGGAAAAGCTCATGGTTGGGGCGCACGTCGCGGTCGGACGGGGTGGAGGCGCTCAGGGTTTCGCTGTGTTGGAAGCGCACTCTGCGTGATTGCGCTCGCGACGGGGACGTCGGGGGTGTTGGCACAGAGTGCCCGTGGTGATGATGCGAGCCACCACGAGTACTCGGTGCTCTACGGGGGGAACTTCTCACCGTCGGATGCGCACAGGTTCGCGTTTCGACTTCACTATTTCGGCGGGACTGGGATCTGGACCGGCAAGACGCAGACGTCGTACGACGCGCCGCAAGACGATGTCGCCCACTGGGACGTGACTAACGGCTATTCCGGAGTGGACAGATGGCCGGGGGCAAACCGGCGTGACCTCATGTACCTGTCAACTCATGGATGGCCGGGGCAACTGCGCTTCTACTCGCCGAGATGGGTCGGCAGCACGCGGGACAACTCGGATTGGCGCAGACGTCTCGATCAGAATGGACACAACGACAACATCGGGCCGCGGGACAACGACCTGTGCGGAAGCAACACGTTTGGCTGGGAGCGCAACCTGTGGGAGATCGGAGCGACGTATCCCGGCTGGTCGGTGACGCGAACCAACAGCCGCTGGAACGATGACATCGAGTGGGTGTTCCTCGCCGCGTGCAATCAGCTGTCCGCAGGCGGCAACTCTCCGGGCTCCCGGGCGCTCTACGCGCGCACCCTTCTCGGAGACCCGCGACGGGCGCACTCTATCATGGGCTACCAGGCCACGGCTCCTGGTGACGCGACTGACGTAGGGATCGTGGACAGCTTTTTCGATCAGGTCGCGCTCGGCAACTCGATTCGGTACTCATGGCTTCAAGCCAACTCTTACTTCTCGGGCAGCGCCAAGAACGCGGCTGTTCTCCTTCACGAACGCCATACCTACGAAGGACTGCCTCCGGTGAGGGCTCGCCAGGCCGATTCACCCACCGGCGAGATTGTCGACATGCGCTTCTGGTACCTGAACCTGCTTGGCAACCACATCGGCGGACCGCACCTCGGGTCGAACGAATCGCTTTGGTCGAGAGGGGTTGCAGCGCTGAGAGAAGCGTTCGCGATTCCCAAGGCGATGGCAAATTCGGAAACAAGGTTGATTCAAGGACGTAACACCACATTTCGGGTTGGCACAGAGTTCCCGAAAGCACCGAATGGAGTTTCCCCCTTGGTTTTGAAGTCTGACCGCCCGGAACCTGAGGAAGTGGCCCGCCGCACTCTTGGTGGAGGAAGAGCGGTTGCTGGCGCACTCGGTCAGACAAAGGGGTCCCGATTGTTCGAGCGGGACGGAAAGCGTCTGATGGTTTTCGAGGGTGATGGTTTTCTGTTAGACAACGGTGAGGAGTACGGAAACGCCGTGGTTGACTTCACAGTTCACGAGGCCGTGGAGGCCGCAAAGCGCTATATCGGCGATCACGGAGGTCTCCCCGCCGATGCGGTTCTCAACGGGGTTACTGGCGTGGCTGCCGCGTCAGTCGATCCACTTACGGGGAAGCTCACAGACGAGAAGACGCACGCCTACATCGTCGAGTACGGCCACGAGCATGCGGGGATTCCCATCGCTGGCACCGAGGGCGATTCGATCCGGATCGTGTTGGCGGCGGGAAAGCGCGTGTGCGAGATGCGAACCACCTGGCGTGAGGTGTCTCACAGCGGCCGCCCGGTACAGCTCATCGATGCGGAAGCGGCATTCGAAGCGGTCGCCCGTGAAGGTGAGCGGGTCACCGGACTTCCTCCTGTTGTTGAGGTTCAGAGGGCTCGGTTGGTCTACTACGCCAACAAGTCAAGCAGCCGCCAAAGCGTGATGTGGCCCGCGTGGGAGTTCACGCTCGTTGAAGAAGGCGCCGAGAGCGGTGCGATGCCGGCTGTCGTGTATGTCGATGCGCAGTCGGGCAGGGTGGTGACCGACTGATGCCGCGATCGATGTCGGTTTGCGCGTTGTTGATGACCGGAGTAGTGCTGTCCGTAGCGTTGTCGACAGCCGCCGGCTGCCGTTCAGCCGGGGGATTGAGCGTCATGGTGAGCGCAGAGAGCACGGGTACACACGTGGGCGCCGTAGAGATGGACGGGGGACCGCTCGTGTGGGCCGGCAAATCGCTCTACTCGTACACGAACGGGTCGCTCGTGGAGTCCGTGGGATTTTCAGCTGATTACTCCGCCGACGGGATCGGGTTCGGTGATTCAGTGGGTCCGGTATCGACGGGGGTCACACAACTCGGTGACGGGCGCCTGGTATTGGTCCGCACCGTCATCGACAGTGACCCCGAGGCAGGTCAGGAATCGCGCGGCTGGTACCACGAGGTTGTGGCCGCCCGGGTTGGCGACTCATCGGTAGAGACGGAGATCCTGTTCGCGTGTGCGGAAGTTCTCCGGTTTGGAGCGGTATCAGACGGTCCGAGTGTGAACGTGGCGTGCGTGGTCAACGACCCAGAGACAGATGAGGTATGGCTCGCGGGAGGCGTGCCCAATCCGGAAGGAGAGGGAGTCGATCATTGGGAACACCGGGTCGCAGGCAGGCCACAGGCGTGGGCGGTGTCCAAAGCGGGATCGGGCGCTGTCGCGGTTGTGGGATTGTCGCCGGAGTCGCTCGAGCCGGTTTTGAGTATCACAGATGGGGACGGAACCAATGTGCGTACAGTAACTCTCGGCAACGGGCTGAAAAGGCCTGCGCGGATGTTTTCCATTCGTATGCCGGAAGGCGACGCTTGGCTAATCGAATGGTGGGAGGATGCCGGGACACGGCACACTCTTACCACGTCCGACGGCAAGACCACTGAGGTGACGGACATACTAGCCGCCAACCCTCACGGCCAAGTGATCGCCGTTGGTGATGTGGTACCTGAATCCCCAGGGGATGAGGTGGTGCTGAACCACGGAAGTGCAGACGGTGAGTCGCGACGGACTGTGGTGGCAACAGTAAGTGATGGCGCTTTTCGCGAACTGTTCGAGCTGTCTTCAAGTTCAGTGAGCGCCGCCCAGTTCGCCGACATCAACGGTGACGGCCTTCTTGACGTTGTGTGTGTGGAGGGGGTTGCCGCTCCACAGCAGTTCAGCCATCGCAGCATCGAGCGAATGGGCGTCTGGCTCTGGAACGGATCAGGTTTTGATCCTCCAAGATACTCGGGTGACTACGATGCGGGTGTGGCGTCATTTGACAGCGTGGATATCGATGGTGATGGACGACTTGAGCTGATCGTGGGCTACGACGACTTGAGCGTGGAGCGCGCTCGAGTCGACATCTTGCGCGTCAACTAGTGTTCTTGCTGTGGGCGTTTGTTCGACGTACGTGAGGTTTCAAAGGTGTAGCGAAAGACAGTCCGGGCGCCCCCTCCGCCCCGGCGGGGAAAGGGGCGCCTGTTCATGTTTGATGACGTGCGTGTGGAGCCGGAACGATCACATGGGCGTGGAGCAAGTTTTCTCCGAAGGACCGGTCTTACGGATATCTCTCCGGCGGCGCTCACCGGCGTAGTGGTGATGCTCCTCGTTGCGCTTCTCGTGGCCGCGTGGCGCGTTGGCGGTGCCCTGTTCGATGGAGGTGCGCCCCAGGTTGCATTTGAGTCAAATCTCGCCGAAGATGTCGCATCGCACGCCCACGGAGAGGACGATAGCTCGGGCGTTGCGACACCGGCTGCGGATGCGCAACCTGAAAGCGTGTGGGTGCACGTCGCTGGAGCCGTGAACTCTCCGGGGCTCAGAGAGCTGCCTGTTGGTTCGCGCGTCGGGGATGCGGTCGAGGCGGCAGGCGGGCCTTCGCCAGAGGCATCAATCGACACGATCAACCTGGCGCAGATCATCAATGACGGGGAACACGTCTACGTCCCAACTCGTGAACAGGCTGCGGCCGGCACCGTGCCCTCGCCTGTGGGCACATCGAGCGGTGCGACACGTGGCGGTTCCAGCGCGGGACAGCACGTGAACATCAATTCCGCGGGGGAGAGCGAGCTTGAGGCGCTTCCAGGGGTGGGGCCTGCCACCGCTGCGAGAATCGTTGCTGACCGGGAGGCAAACGGTCCGTTCAGCGCACCCGAAGACATCATGCGGGTACCTGGCATCGGAGAGAAGAAACTTGAGGCGATGCGCGATTTCATCGTGGTGCGATGAGCACCAATTATCGCCCGCGTCCGAGCATACCGGCACTCGCATGGTATTCGATCATGCTGTTTTGCGGAGTTCTCACTAGTGAGGAGCTGTCCTGGCGGTACCTGACGGGTGATATGCAAGTGCCGCTGCCGACCGTTGCTGTGATCGCACTGACACTGGCATCGATTGGCTTCGTGGCGTGCATCGGCATGGCGCGCTTGCTTCGACGGTACGCTTATGGACGTGCCAGGGTGGTGCAGATCGGCTGTTTTGCCGGGGTGCTCTTCGTGTGGGCGGCGCTGGGAGTGGCCTCAGGTTCAGCCCGCTGGTCTGGTTGGCACGCAGCTCAAGCCCAATTGCCCACACCGAACGAATCGACAGCCGACGCACAAACTCCCAACACAGCAGTTGTCGCCATTCGCGATCCAACTCAGGGCCGGTTTGGGTGGGTGACGACCGTCCGCCCGCTTGAAGGCGCTCCAGTTCGTTTCCGAGTGATGCTGCCGCCCGGACAGGATCCGCCCGTTCGTCTCGGAGAAGTGTTTGCTCTTAAGCAGCGGGTAATGCCAATCGATCCATCCCAGGAGTGGGCGCGCCGTGCACATCGCCGGTTCGAGGCGGGCAGCGTGCCGGTGCGCGCGGTAGAGATTGAGGGATGGGCTTCCACGCCAAGCGGATGGGCGGGCCCGATCAGGGCTACGGTCAACGAGATGGTGGCTAAAGTCCCTGGGGCGAGAGGGGATGTGCTCCAAGGGGTGCTCTTGGGCGACAGGACCCGTATGAGTGGCACTGTGACCGAAGAGGACATGCGTGTATGCGGGCTCTCGCATCTCATCGCAGTATCCGGCACACACTTGAGCATAGTGGGAATGCTTCTCGGACGCGTTTTAGGCCACGCGCGCCAGGGACTTGTGACCCGCGCTGCTGTGGTGGTCGCAGCGATGGGAATGTACGTCGTCCTCACCGGTGTTCAGCCCTCGGCACTTCGCGCGTTGGGCATGGGTGCTGTTGCGGGGCTCGCGGCCGTATCCGGCCGCCGCGGTGACGGGCTTGCTGCTTTGGCGGCGGCCGTCGCTGTGATGCTTATGGCCGATCCCGTTGTCGCGTTTGATATTGGGTTCCGCCTTTCGGTATGCGCTGTCGCGGGAATCGTTGTGTTTGGAGGGCTTGCCGGCGAATGGATTCGCTCGGCGTTCGGGACGGGACGTGTCCACCGTTGGGCTGAGGGCGCCGCCGACATGTTGGCGTTGACTCTCGTGGCCCAAGTGGCTACCTTGCCTGTCGCGCTGCCCGCTTTTGGCATGTTTTCGCTGATTGCCCCGCTTGCCAACGTGATCGCCATGCCCCTCGTCACTGTTGGTTTGATTGTAGGTCTCGTAGCTGCCGTGGCCGGTCTTGTGTTGAGCGTGGTGGCAGGTCCGTTCATGTCACTGGCCGCATTGCCTCTTGGACTGGTCACAACGCTGGCGCGTCACTTCGCGTCGATACCGGGAGCCGCTCTCGGCGTGGAGGCGCCGCCTGGCCCGCTTGTCGCAACCGTGACCGTGGCTACGTGCGCGCTTTGGGTCGCGTGGCCTCGACCGAGAGACTCAACAGCTCCGCGGATGGCGCTCGGTCTCGTGGTGGCGCTCACGGTATGGGGCATGATCGGCGCCCCCACACCCTCCGGCGAACCTCGCATCCGTGTGCTCGACGTCGGCCAAGGGGATGCGGTGATCGTTACCGACGACAACGCGACCCTGCTCATTGATACGGGACCGGATCCGGACGTTCTCAGGACCGCGCTGACTCGTGCCGGAATCAGACGGATCGACGCGCTTGTGTTCACTCACGACCACGCCGATCACACCGGTGGCGCACCGGGCCTCGTCGGCGTCGTCCGGGTCGGGCGCGCGTTTGCGCCCAGCGTTGCTGATCCGGAGGCCTTCGCGCAACTAATCCCGCACCTCGACCGAGTTGTTGATTACCGGAAAGACGAAGGTTCGCTACTTGGCTCCATAGCCGCGGGCGATGTGCTCACCGTGGGGCTCACGCGATTGGAGGCTTTGTGGCCGAGAGGGCCTGATCCAGCGCTTGCGACCAACGATACGAGTGTAATCCTGCACCTGACCCGTGGTGAATTCTCGGCGATCCTCCCGGGCGACGCCGAGGAGGTCGTGTGGGACCGTCTTGCGCGGGACGAAATGATTCCCGATATCGATGTGCTGCTGGTACCGCACCACGGTAGCTCAAACGGAATCACAGCAACTGCCCTCGATACCTTGCGACCAGCCGTCGCGCTCATCAGCGCGGGTGCCGGAAACGAGTTTGGACACCCCTCGCGATCGGTGATTGATCTGCTTGAGGACCGTGAGATCGCGGTGTTTCGAACAGATATCCACGGTGAACTGCGGGTTTCTCACGATCTTGACGGTCGGTTCGCCGTTTTCACCACCCGTGGAGCCCGGGAGGCGGCGTGTGCGACAATCTCGGGTGGTATCGCACGCACCCTCACAGAACCCGGAGATCATGACCGACCCTCGACTTGCAGACCTCAAACCCGTCTACCTCATCTACGGACCAGAGGAGCTGCTGCTTACGCAGGCGGTAGAGCGCTTGAAGCAAAGGCTGGCGGCCGTCGCGGATCTCGACTACAACTTGACGGTGCTCGATGGGGATCGGACCGACGGCGACTCGGTCATCACGGTCTGCAACACGTTGCCGTTCATGTCCGAGCGCCGCCTGGTGATTGTGCGCAGGGCTGACGCCTTGCCCAAAGACTCGCTTGACGTGATTGCTCGCTACGCCGCTGACCCGAATCCGGAGACGGTACTTGTTCTTGTTGCGCTCAAGCTTGCGAAGAACCTCCGTGTGTACAAGGCGATCGACGCGCTGGGAGGGGTCTCGGAGTACAAGTCACCCAAGAAAGGTGAGTATGCGCAGCGCGTCCTCGAGTTCTTCGCGCAGCGCGGGAAGCGCATTGGGCTTGATGCGGCTGAAGTGCTAGTCCGTGCTGTCGGGTACGACCTGAGGCACCTTTCGACAGAAGTAGACAAGGTAGTGGCCTTCGCGGGAGACAAGGAGACACTTTCGCGTCGCGATGTCGAGCATGTTGTCTCCACAACCGCGCCTCCGTCGGTCTTCGATTTCACCGACGCTCTCGGCGCGAGAGATGTTCGGGCTGCGCTGCGCCTGCTTGCGCTCCTCGTCGATCAAGGCGAGTCGGTGCACGGCATCCTTGCGCTCAGCGTGCGCCACGTACGCCACATGCTTTCAGTTCACGCGATCAAGGCCCGAAGCCCAAGCGGGTCTCCAGTGGGCGAGATAATGCGGGAGGTCGGGGTGGCCAACTGGCAGGCCAACAAGTTGCTGCGTCAGGCGGGACGGTACTCTGGCCCTGAGTTGGTGGACGCCCTGAGAGGTGCCGCTCGCACGGATGCGGAAATGAAGACGAGCCGGGATGCCCGGCTCGTCTTCGAACGCTGGATAGTGGATCTCTGCCGTGACTAGTCGCCACTCCCAGTTGCGCGCTTCATGATGCCCGACTTGCGGTTCGCTGCCTGATTCTTGTGGATAACGCCATTGCTTGCCGCTTTATCAAGCATGCGTGATGCATCCTGCGCGGCGGCGACGGCGGCGTCAGAATCTCCTGCGCCGACAGCGACATCCACCTTCTTGATGGCTGTCTTGATGGCGGACTTGGCCGCCTTGTTGCGGTCATGTGCTTTCGCGCTGGTCAAGATGCGCTTCTTTTGGCTCTTGATGTTCGCCACTGGTACGGTTCCTCTCTCGGTCAACATGGTGCCCGTCGCAGTGGGGCTGGACGAACCCAGGTAGGATAGCACACGGCGATGACGTGAGGAAGGATTCCTCCAGCTCAGTTTATCCGGCCCTTCCGGCTTGCGCCAAGCATGTCGCGGCTCTCGCGTACCTATGGAAGACCCTGAAACAACCCCGACCTCTACGCGAAAACTGGTATGCGAGTGATTGCTCAGCCTTGGCGGCGGCCACCCTGTCTAACCCGCGCTTCTCGACGCGCAGGAGCGTTCGGCCGCTTCGCGGTGTAAGCTGGTGGCGCGCAGCTTATGCGCAAATCGTTGACCGACAGGCCACCGGCATGCGGGCTCGATGGCAAGGCCGGGTTTCCAGCGGGTACCATGTTGGTGGAGGATCGCCATGGTTGCTGTGATCGAAGACAGAATGGATGCGATACGCAAGGCGTGTGAGCGTTTCCACGTGGTACGCCTCGATGTCTTCGGCTCGGTGCTGCGTGACGACTTCGAGCCTGGACGAAGTGATATTGATTTCCTGGTCGATTTCGGTTCCATGTCGCCCTACGACAAGCCGGATGCATACTTCGGCCTGCTGGACGAACTGCGCGCCATCCTCGGAACTGATGTCGATCTCGTGATGGTTGGCGCGCTCAAGAACCGCTACATCCGCGACGATGTCAATCGGACGAAACAGCAGCTCTATGCAGCGTGAGCCGCGCGCATACCTTGCCGATATCCTGGAGTCGTGCGACGCGATTGATGCTGCGGTCGTTGGCATGCGGATCTCGGACTATCTCGCGAACAGACTCGTTCGATCCTCCGTGGAGCGCGAGTTCACGATCATCGGGAAGCGGTGCTAGCTCTGTCACACAAAGCGCCAGAAGTCTTCGCTTCGATCACGGGCGCACGGCGGATCGTCGACTTCCGGAATCGCCTGACACATGAGTATCCGACCGTCGATGACGAGCTAGTGTGGGGACTTGCGAAGGTTGATTTGCAGGTTCTCAGAGGCGAGTGCGAAGCGCTGATTTCGCAGTTCGACTCTGCGGACTAGCAAGCAGTTCGTGCCGACTTGATGGCAACACCTACGACGAAGTCATGGCGCGGTTCCACCAGCAACTGCTGACGGCCACAAGGTTGACTGTGGAAGAGGGGCGCATCCGTTGTGGCAGATGCCTAAGGGCGTTAGATTCAGCGGCACATCCATTACGCGCTTGCACGGTTGCCGTGATAGTGGGTATACTCACTCCGTGACCAGGGAGGCCCATTGATCGTCTCGTTCGGCGACCGCGCGACAGAGGACCTGTACCATGGCCGGTCCACCAGCGGGGCGCGTCGGTTTCCAAACGACATCGTGAACCTTGCCTTGGTCAAGCTGGATATGCTCAACGGTGCCGCGGCGGTACTCGATCTGAAGTCGCCACCCGGCAATCGGTTGGAGGCGCTCAAGGGCGACCTGAAGGGTTTCCACTCGATCAGGGTGAACGACCAATGGCGGATCGTGTTCAGTTGGCAGAACAACGGCGCTCACGACGTCCGGCTGATGGACTATCACAAGTAGGAGGCGTGACCATGATTCCGGAAAACCGCATACCCACTCATCCCGGCGTGATTTTGAGCCAGGAGTTTCTCGCCCCGCTCGGTATCACCCAGGTCGCCTTCGCCGCGCACCTGGGTGTTCCCGTCCAGCGCATCAACGAGTTGATTCGCGGCAAGCGGGGTGTGACGCCGGAGACGGCGTGGCTGCTCTCTGAGGCGCTCAACACGACTCCGGAGTTCTGGATCAACCTGCAAACGGCACATGATTTGGCACGCAGTCGCCCGTCGGAGCCGTTGAAGCCGCTCGCCGCAATCGCGTGAGCACCCGCGAATCTCAATAGCAACACTTGACTTGCTGCGTTCGCAGGTTATCCGCTACACGACTAGCCGGAAGCTGGCCCGCTGGGTATCCACTTTCAGGAATACCCGTCCACGATGCCTTCGGAGGCCGCGATGAACGAGTCGGGTTCCCTGCTGGAGTCCGTGTTTGCCGCAGGTGATGCTGGCGACACGGATGCATTCAGCAAGTTTATGCATGACGACGTCATAGTGCATGCCCCTGCCGGTCTCTCGACACGCGGACTCGGTCGAGAGTTCAGAATCAACCAGGCCGTGTTCGCCCACGTCCGCGACGGCAAGAGCTATGGGAGATCGTCGATGTGGACTCGTTGCGCGAGCAGTTGTACGGCGAGTGATCGAGTTCCTGCCTGAAAGCGCATAGTGCGCAGCTCCTTCGCCATCGTGAACCTGGCCCCACCGTTCCAGCGAATCGCGCACTCACCTGATACACTTTCGCAGACATGAGCGACCCCACCCACATACGCAACTTCTCTATCATCGCGCACATCGATCACGGAAAGTCGACGCTCGCCGACAGGGTTCTCGAGCTGACGCATACCGTCGCCGATCGCGACATGGTCGAGCAGGTTCTCGACTCGATGGACATCGAGCGCGAGCGCGGCATCACGATCAAGGCCCAAGCGGTGCGTGTTCTCTACACTGCCGAGAACGGCGAGACGTATCAGCTCAACCTCATCGACACTCCCGGACACGTTGACTTCACGTACGAGGTATCGCGCTCACTTCAAGCCTGTGAAGGCGTCATCTTGGTTGTGGATGCCGCTCAGGGCGTGGAAGCCCAGACCGTGGCTAACGCCATGATGGCGATGAACGCGGGCCTTGAGATCATCCCGCTCATCAACAAGATCGATCTTCCCGCCGCCGATCCAGACCGGGTGCGCCACGAGATTGAAGAAGGCCTCGCTATTCCTGCCGATGACGCGGTGCTTGCCAGCGGTAAGACCGGTGAGGGTGTCCGAGAGGCGCTTGAAGCGGTCATCACGCGGATTCCACCACCCAGGGGTGATGCTGAAGCACCGTTGAAGGCGCTCATCTTCGACTCGTACTTCGATGCGTATCGGGGAGTCGTTGCGCTCGTTCGCATCATCGACGGTTCGGTGCGCAAGGGCCTGAAGATCCGCATGCTGGCGACCGGCGTCGTGACAGATGTTGAAGAGGTTGGTGTTCGGCGCCCTGCCAACATGCCCGTTGACGAGCTCGGGGTAGGGGAGGTGGGATACCTCATCACCGGACTCAAAGACCCGGCGCTCGTCAAAGTTGGAGACACCGTCACCGTCGCGAGGCACGGGGTGACGGAGCCGCTGCCGGGGTATCGCGAGGTCAAGCCGATGGTCTACGCGGGCCTCTATCCGATAGACGGGGACCAGTATCCGGATCTGCGTGACGCGCTCGACAAACTCAAGCTCAACGATCCGGCGCTCGTCTACGATCCGGAGTCGAGCCACGCTCTCGGCTTCGGGTTTCGCGTAGGGTTTCTCGGCTTGCTACATATGGAAGTGATCAAGGAGCGCCTCGAGCGCGAGTTCGGCCTTGATCTGCTCGCCACCGCTCCCAGCGTGGAGTACCGCGTCTTCAAGACCAACGGCGAGCTCGTCATCGTGCACTCTCCCCAAGACATGCCGGAACCCGGACACATCGACCGGATCGAGGAGCCGTTTCTTAAGGCGACTGTGCTCGTGCCACCTGAATACGTTGGCGCTGTGATGGAGCTGGCGGAAAGCCGCCGGTCGACGTTTAAAGACATGCAGTACCTCTCTGCCACGACGGTCGAGATGCACTACGAGACCCCGCTTTCCGAGCTCATCATGGACTTCTTCGACCAGCTCAAAAGCCGTACCCGCGGCTATGCGAGTCTCGATTACGAGTACATCGGCTACAGGCCTGGCAACCTCGTCAAACTCGACATCTTGCTCGCCGGCAAAGCGATCGACGCGCTTTCGTTCATCGTTCACCGCGACAAGGCGTATGCGAGAGGCAAGGTGCTTACCGAGAAGCTCCGCGAGATCATCCCCCGGCAGATGTTTGAGGTTCCGATTCAAGCGGCGATCGGCGGCAAGATCCTCGCGCGCGAGACGGTGCGCGCAAAGCGCAAGGACGTGCTTGCGAAGTGCTACGGCGGCGACATCACCCGTAAGCGCAAACTGCTCGAGAAGCAGAAGGCTGGCAAGAAACGGATGAAATCTGTCGGAGCGGTAGAGGTGCCCCAGGAGGCGTTCATGGCGATTCTCAAGGTCGATGAGTAGCGCGCCAGGATGTCCTCGCGCGGTGGCTTGGCACTCGCTACAATAGAGTGCTAGATTCGCCGGAAGGAGCGGGAAGAGATGTTGAGCGAACGCAGGCGTCTGGTGTTGAAGGCGCTTGTCGAAGAGTACATCGGGAGCGGACAGCCAGTAGGGTCGCAGTGTCTTGTTGATCGCTACCGGCTGGGCTGTAGCCCCGCCACGGTAAGAAGCGAGCTTTCCGCGCTCGAAGAGACCGGCTACGTCTACCAACCGCACGTCTCCTCCGGTCGTGTGCCCACGGACATCGGCTACCGCTCGTTCGTCGACGACTTGATCGTCTCGGACGGCATCGCCCGTCTCGATGTGGCTGTGGAGCTACGCAGCAAACACCTTGCGCTTGCGAGTGAACTTGATTCCCTCATGCGCCAGACATCGGCGCTCCTGTCACACTTGACGCACTACGTCGCGGTTGTACTCGCTCCGGCGCTCGACGTGTCCCGTGTCCGCAAGGTCGACCTCGTTCCGATGGGGCCGCGCCGCGCGCTTCTCGTGCTGATCACTGAGGGAGGCCAAGTGGTCAACAGGCACATCGCACTCGCCGAGGAGGCCACTCCGGATCTTCTCGCCGAGGTGGAGCGGGCGCTCAACGCTCGTCTCGACGGCAAGAGGGCGGTCGAGGTTCGCCCGCTCGCTGAAGCCGCGCACGACAACCACCTCAAAGAGGAGCTTTTCAGTGAGGTGATGGGTCACGTCGTCGCGTGCCTCGAGCAGGCTGATCGCGACCGGCTCTACCACGTGGGCGTGCCGGAGCTGCTTCGGCTCCCCGAGTTCGCCGACGCCGGACTCGCCGTCCCGCTGCTCTGTGTTCTTGAGGACGGCCTTGCGCTCCTCAGCGCGTTCCAGGAAGTCGTGCGCTCAGGCGGGCTGACTGTGCGCATCGGCCACGAGAACACCTTGAGCGAACTCGGCCAGATGAGTCTTGTTGCTACTCGCTACGGTTCACCGAGTGCTGATGGCATGGTAGGCGTCATCGGTCCGACCCGCATGGACTACTCGAGGGCGATAGCGGCGGTCCACTGTGTGGCTGAGGGTTTAAACGAGGTGCTCGACGGCCCGGGAGCGTACGCGTGAGAGCGTAACGAACCGCGTGCGATGTGGCGGCAATAATCAATTGACGGAGGGTGACTGTGCCAGCGGGTACGAAGGATTACTATGCGGTGCTCGGCGTATCGACCGACGCGAGCGAATCAGAGATTAAGAAGGCGTTCAGACGCAAGGCGCGCGAGTGCCACCCCGACGTGTGTGGCGACCACGACGCCGAAGACCGCTTCAAGGCGGTCAACGAAGCTTACGACGTCTTGTCCGACCCTGCCAAGCGCGACGTGTACGACCGGTACGGCACCACCGATCCCCGCGCCGGGGGTGGCTACGGTCCGGATATCGGCGACATATTTGGCGGCGGCTTTGGAATGGAAGACCTGTTCAGCGCGTTTTTTGGCGGGATGGCCGGTGGCGGTTCGGGGCGCCGGGTTCGCCGAGAAGGACGCGATATGGCCATGCAGCTCGTCATCACGCTCGAAGAGGCTGCCGAGGGCGTCGAGAAGGAGACATACCTCAACCGCCTCGTTCCGTGTGATGAGTGTGCTGCCACCGGCTCAAGCGACGGATCGCAGCCGAGTGCGTGCGCCACGTGCAACGGGACAGGTCAGCGTCGCACCGAGCGCCGGACGTTCCTCGGCGTGATGCAGACGCTTACCCCGTGTGAACCGTGCGGCGGGACCGGCGAGACCATCGCGTCGGCGTGTTCCGAGTGTCAGGGGCAGGGCCGTGTGCCCGACCGCGAACACGTGACCATTCCTATACCCGCTGGCATCGACGACGGTATGCAGGTAAGAGTGCCCGGCCATGGCGAAGCTGGTGTTCGCGGCGCGACTTCCGGCGACCTCATCGTGACGGTGCGCGTTGCCCCTCACGAGTATCTGCATCGCGAGGGGGCAGACCTGCACGCGCGTATGCCGCTTACTGTCACCCAGGCGGTCCTCGGGGCCGAGGTGACCCTCGCCGGGCTTGCCGGTGACGTGACGGTCGAAGTTCCAGCGGGGACACAGCACGGCGATGTGCTCAGGGTGCGTGGTGCGGGGATGCCGCGCGTGCGCGGTGGCTCCCGTGGCGATTTGCACGTCCACGCTGCTGTCGACATCCCCCGAAAGCTCACTAAACGTCAGCGTGAGCTGTTCGGGGAGCTTTCGGAGACGTTCGGTGAGGCCGCGCGGCCTACCACGTTTGAGCGGCTCAAAGACTGGCTTTCAGGATAGCTGCCCGCATGTCCGTCGGCGTGGAAGTCTCGTAAAAATCCGCGCGGGTCAGATCCGTGCGAAAGGATACCGATGGCCCTGCACCGATTCTTCCTCACTGGGCCGCTCCCGGCAGACGTGAGTGCTGACCAAATCGTCACCCTTGCGCTCGACATGCGTGACGTTCGACACGCTACCCGCGTGTTGCGCCTCGGTCCTGGCGGCCAGATCGTTGTGGTCGACACGGGTGGCGCGGTATGGAAGGCGCGGATCACCTCGGCGAGTGATGCCGGGATCGTCGTAGCTCTCATTGAGCGCGTTGAAGACGAGAGGCTTCCCTACGTCACTCTCGTAGCGGGCGTGACCAAGGGCGACAAGATTGATCTTGCCGTCGAGAAGTGCGTCGAGATCGGCGTAAGCCGCGTCACGCCTATTCTCGCCGAGCGTTCCGTCGTTCGCTTTACTCCCGAGAAAGCCTCGGCGAGAGGGGATCGTTGGCGCAGAGTCGCTGCGGCTGCCGCGAAGCAGGCGCAGAGGGCTTCGGTCCCGGTGGTAGATGACCCGGTAGCTCTCTTTGAGGTCGCGCAGGCGATCATCGACTCGCATGACGTCGTGCTCGTGGCGTGGGAGGATGCGGCGGCGACCGCTCCTGGGATCGGTGAGGCGCTCGATGAGGCGGGAGCGAATGCCGAGAGCCGCGTGGCCGTGGTTGTGGGGCCAGAGGGAGGGCTTACCGCCGCCGAAGTGTACGCTTTCGAGCGGGCTGGCGCACGTGCGGTCTCGCTTGGCGGGTGCGTTCTGCGCGCTGAGACCGCCGGGATCGTCGCGGCGGCCGTGGCCCTCTACGAACTGGGCGCACTTGGAGGTCGAGCGCGTGGCTGACGGCATCACGGGTCAAAGCGTCGCCTTCACGACGCTTGGCTGCAAGGTCAACCGTGTCGAGAGCGACACCATCGCGGCTCACCTGCTTGAGGCCGGCGTGCGACTCACAGAGACCCTGGAAGCAGACGTGATCGTCGTAAACACCTGCACGGTCACTGGCGAGGCCGATCGCAAGGCCCGCAAGGCCGTGCGCCGTGCGCTCTCACAGCCTCGCAACCCCACTGTTGTGGTGACGGGTTGTCTTGCGGCGCTCGACACGGGTGCTTTGGCGGCTCTTGGCGACCGGGTCGTAGTGGTGGCGGACAAAGAGGAGGCTTTCCGGAAGATCACCGAGCTGCTCGGCAGGCGCAGCGGTGAGACGGCCCCCGGCTCCGCAGAGAGAGCCGCCGCTGAAGACGTCCTCAAGACAGGCGGTGCGCTGCGCGCGAATGAGGGATTTAGGACCCGGGTCGCGGTCAAGATCCAGGACGGCTGCGACGCGTATTGCACATACTGCATCGTGCCCTACGCCCGCGGTGGCCCCAGCTCTGTCCCGCTTCGAGACATCGTCATCCAGGTTGGTGCCCTCGCCGAGGCGGGAACGAGTGAGGTCGTGCTCACCGGAATCAACCTCGGCAGGTATAGGGATCCCGCTACCGGCGCCGTACTCGCTGACGTGGTCAGCGCACTCGATACCACGGGGATTTCCCGCATCCGCCTTTCTAGCCTCGAGCCAGCGGACCTCACGCCGCACCTGCTCGATGCGCTCGCCTCAAGCCGTGCTCTCTGCGCGCACCTGCACGTGCCTTTGCAGGCCGGGTCTGACCGTATCCTCTCGGCGATGGGTCGGCCCTACACGGCCTCCGGGTACGCTGTCACGATCGCAGCGGCTCGCGAGGCGCTGCCGGGGCTTTCGGTTACCACCGACGTGATCGCTGGCTTTCCTGGCGAGACCCATGCAGAGGCCGAGCGCACGCGTGAGTTCGTGCGCGATCTGGGATTCGCGCGCCTCCATGTGTTTCGTTACTCGCGCCGAGAGGGGGCACCTGCCGCCCAAATGTCCGGACACCTTCCTGCGAAAACGATCGCCGTCCGAGCGAGAGAGCTGCGTTCACTCGACGAGTCCTTGAGGCAGCAACACGCCGCATCGCGCATCGGCACGACTGTTGAGGTGCTCGTCGAGTCGGTCAAGGACGGCATTGCCACAGGCACCACACGCGAGTACCTGACCCTTGCCGCGCCCGCGGCGCACTACGCTCCCGGTTCGCTCGGCCATGCGTGTGTGGTCGGGCGGCGGGAGGCGACCCTCATCGGCGAGTGGGCGTGAGTGTGAGCTGACGCACGGGTGGTAGAATTGAGGGAGACAAGCGGCGTCCGGCACGGTTGACGCCGCACACACGGACAGAAGGTGCACACACGGTGGATTCAGCCCAGATTCGTCTCGTCGTGCCGCCCGAACTCGACATGACCGACCTGCTCGGACAAGCCGACGGAGTGTTACGCATGATCGAGGCACACTTCGAACCTCAGATCACGGTGCGCGGAAATGAGATCACCATCTCAGGGCAGGCTGCCCAGAGCCAGGTGGTATCGGCGCTCTTTGCCGAGATGATCTCGCTTGTGCAGAAGGGCGAGCGACTCACTCCGGAGAGCCTCGAGCGCTCCATCGAGTTGCTTGAGGGCGGGGAGTGTTCTCCGAGCGCGCTTTATGCGGACGTCCTGCTCACCCACAAGGGCAAGCAGTTGAGGCCCAAGACGGCCGGACAGAAGCGCTACGTCGACGCGATCCGCGCGAACACGGTGACGTTTGGCATCGGGCCGGCTGGTACAGGCAAGACCTACCTGGCGATGGCGATGGCGGTCGACGCCCTCAAGAAGCGGGAGGTAGGGCGGATCATCCTCACTCGGCCCGCTGTCGAGGCGGGCGAGAGTCTCGGCTATCTTCCTGGCACGCTGTACGAGAAGGTCGACCCGTACCTGCGGCCGCTTTACGACGCGCTGTTCGACATGATGGACATCGAAAAGTCGCAACAGTTCATGGATAGGGGCATCATCGAAGTCGCGCCGCTGGCGTTCATGCGCGGCCGAACGCTAAACGACAGTTTCATCATCTTGGACGAGGCGCAAAACACGAGCCCAGAACAGATGAAGATGTTCCTCACACGGCTGGGTTTTGGGAGCAAGGTGGTGATCACCGGAGACGTGACGCAGATCGACCTGCCCAAGGGCAAGTCAGGTCTCAAGCAGGTGCGCGAAATACTCATGGACGTGAGCGAGATTGCCTTCGTGGAACTCGACTCAAAAGACGTGGTGCGCCACAAGCTCGTTCAGCGGATCGTCAACGCGTACCACGTCTTCGAGGAGGCCCGCGCTTCCGCTTCCGCCACCGTAACCGCCGCAGCAGCGGCAGACATCGCCGGTCGACGTCAGGACCGGACGCCGTGATAGTGTCGCGGCGTCGAGATGCCGGGATAGCCGATGAGTGACTCCACCGAGGCACCCCCCGTCGGGCAAGTATCGACCACCGTCTGGTGGCGGAAGAAGCGATACCGCGTCTTGCTGCCGGTTGTGGCCATCGTCCTGATCGTCATGCCGCTCGTGGTTCAGGCCCCTCCAATAGGTGTGACCGAGGGCGAGCCCGCGCAGCGTACGTTTAGAGCAAATCGTACCGTCCAGTTTGTCGACGAGCCCGCAACAGCTCTTGCGCGACAAGCCGCCGCGGACTCAGTCGAGCCGGTATACGTGTTCGACGCTCAGGTGCTTGCCGAGGCTCGCGGGGACGTCGCCGCCTACTTCGACGCCGTGCGGACGACGCGTCCCGCGATGGCCGAGAATGACACCGCAACGGTCGCCGCACTAGTGACGTCGCTTCGAGGATACGATGCCGAGTGGACCGAGACACTCCTCACTACCGATGACGCGACGTTCGGCAGGGCCGCCCGAGCAGCCGAGCAGCTCGTCACAACGGTGTTGTCCAGGCGCTTTTCCGCCGATGAGCTCGACGCGGTCATTCAGCAACTCACCGAGAGCGCGGAAAGTCTCGAGTTCACCGCCCCGGTTCGTGCGGCCATCAAGGGGGTTGCCACCCGGAGCGTCCAGCCAACACTCAAGCTCGACGATGCGGCTACCG
The DNA here is from genome assembly GCA_018333995.1 of Clostridiales bacterium. Classification (NCBI taxonomy): domain Bacteria; kingdom Bacillati; phylum Bacillota; class Clostridia; order Eubacteriales; species Clostridiales bacterium. Next base: position 35,392 of record JAGXSG010000007.1, read on the forward strand.
CCGCCGCTCGAGCCGCCGCCGCCGATGGCGCCGATCCCGTTGTGATCGTCAAGCAGGCGGGAGAGAACATCGTCCAGCAAGGCGAGATCGTCAACTCCGAGCACCTGGAGATTATTCGCCGCCTTGGCCTGCTTGATCAGGGCGGATCCGTTTCGTCGCTGCTTGCACTCTTTTTCCTTGCGACCATGGCGGTGGGTACGTGCGCCGCGTACGTATGGCGCTTCGAGCGCCGGGTATTCGAACGTGTACGCGACTTGCTGCTTGTGACCGTGCTCGTGGCCGGGGCGATCTGGGTGACGCGCACGATACTCTGGCTCTTCCCGGAGATATCGCTGTTTCTCCTTCCGGTCCCGCTCGCGGCCATCCTTGCGACCCTTCTCGTGAACAGTCGTATCGGTCTGCTGACCGGACTGCTCTCCACCATCGGCGGCGTCTTGCTCGGCTTTTCCGAGGGAGCGAGCGCGGTCGCCATGCTTGTCTGGAGCGTGAGTTCCGTCGTAGCGGTCTCGTTCATGACTGAACGGCGCCGTCTTTTCTACGTCGGGATGTTTCTTGTAGCCGCAGGTGCGTTTATCGGAGCGGTCGCGTCGCTTGCAGCCGGCGAACCAACTCGCGAGGCGATAAGCGCGGCTGGCAACGGCGCCCTGGGAGGGATGTTCGCAGCGGTGCTAGGTTACGGGCTGTTGCCCTTCTTTGAATACGCGTTTGGTGTGACCACCGACGTCCGGCTTCTCGAGCTGGCGAGCCCCAGCCACCCCCTGATGCGCCGTCTCATGCTTGAGGCGCCGGGCACCTACAACCACTCCGTCTTCGCCGGAACACTCGCTGAATCGGCCGCCGAGGAGATCGGCGCGCGCGGCTTGCTCGCGCGCGTGGGTGCGTACTACCACGACGTCGGCAAACTATCGCGTCCAAGTTTCTTCGTCGAGAACCAGAGCGGCTCAGGCAATCCGCACGATTCGACCGCGCCGGGCCTCTCGGCGCTCATCATCACCGCGCACGTTCGCGAGGGCGTGAAGCTGGCCGAGGAGAACCGCCTGCCAGCCGAGGTTGTCGAGATCATCGAGCAACACCACGGAGACAGCCTCGTCACGTACTTCTACGACAAGGCGGCAAGTGAGTCCGGGGCAGCCGTTCCCGAGGAGGATTTCCGCTACCGTTCCGCGCGTCCGCAATCCCGCGAGGCAGCGCTTGTCATGCTCGCCGACGGTGCGGAGGCGGCGGTCCGCGCGCTCGACAAGCCCTCAGTGCCGCGCATTCAGGCCGCGGTTCGCTCGATCGTCGACGCTAAGGTCGCTGACGGACAGCTCCACGACTCCGACCTGACTCTCGCCGATATCGACAAGGTGGTCGCGGTCTACTCGAAGCTTCTTGCGGCCGTATATCATCCCCGCGTCGAATACCCGGAGACGATTCCGAGGAGGTCTGTGCATGCGCATCGCTATCACGAGTCATAGGGATCCCGAGCCACTCGATCTTGCCGCGTTCCAGACGCTTGCCGAGTTCGTCTTAGAGCGCGAGGATGTTCCTGAGGGCGCCGAGCTTTCGATCGCCGTTGTTGGCGTCGAGGAGATGGCGCTGCTAAACGAGCGCTACCGTGGCCTGTCCGGTCCCACCGACGTTCTCTCGTTTGCATGCGATGATCCCTGCCCGGTACAAAGTGGAGAACCGATCATGCTGGGTGATGTGGTCATCGCACCTGAGGTAGCCGAGAAGCAAGCGGCCGAGCATGGCGCCACGGTGGAGGAGGAGCTGAACCTGCTCCTTGTCCATGGAGTGCTCCATCTGCTCGGTTACGAGCATGACGACGATGACGCCGCGGAAGTCATGCAGGCGCGTGAGAGTTCGCTGCTCAGCGCCTGGTCCGAGCTAGCGTAGAGGGGGAGCCGGTGAGAAGCCGGTCGCTGCTTTGGAGTTTCGACTACGCGATCCAGGGGATCGTCTATACGCTGCGCACTCAGCGCAACATGAGGATTCACTCGGTTGCGGCGATCGTGGTGCTCGTTTCAGCGCTTGTGGCCGGTGTCGGCCGTTTAGAGATGATCGCCCTGTTGTTCGCGATTGGATTCGTGCTCGTTACCGAGCTTACCAACACGGCGATCGAGGCCGCGGTCGATCTGCACGTAGACCGCTTCGATCCCCACGCGAAGATCGCGAAGGACGTCGCCGCAGGCGCTGTTCTCGTTTCTAGCGTGGTTGCGCTTGGTGTCGGCTATATGGTGTTCCACGAACGCATGGCGGCAGTTGTAGACCAGGGATTGCTTCTTGCGAAACGCTCGCCTGTGCATCTCACGCTTATCGCACTGGGACTGACTGCTCTGCTCGTCGTCGGGGTCAAGGCGATGACACGCGCGGACAGCTTCATGCGCGGCGGCTGGCCTTCAGGGCACACCGCGCTCGCTGCTTCCGCGGCCACCACGATCGCCTATCTCACCCAGAGTGCGGCGGCGGCCGTTCTCGCACTGTTCATCGCGGCCCTTGTCGCGCAGAGCCGCGTTGAGTCCGAGGCGCACACACTACCTCAGGTTGGGCTCGGCGCTCTTCTGGGCGTTCTCGTCACTACCGCCGTGTTTCAGGTATTCTTTCTGTGATCGTCGAGCCGTACAGGAGTGATCGTTGGTCGTCCCCATAGTCGTTGCAGTCATCATCGTGCTTGTCGTGGTGAAGGCGCTCATGGTCGCCGGGGATTCGGCGGCGTCACACATATCGCGTGGACGCGTCTTGCGTCTCGTCGAGTCCGAGCGCGCCGGAGCTTCCGCGCTCGAGAGAATCGTTGATCACCCGGGTCGTATGCACGCAGCGACGGCGCTGGTGTCGGCCCTTGCGTACACCGCAGCAGCTGCTCTGATCGGCATCGCCGTTTTGCTGGCGTACAGTGCGTGGCCCGATTGGGCAGCGGCGCTCGTGGGGGCCGGAGTCGCACTCGTGGTGCTCTTTGCGTTTGGCGACGCGCTTCCGCGTACTGTCGCCGCGGCGAACCCCGAGGGCGTTGCCCTTGCGTTTGCGCCGTTTGCGGTTCGCGTGGTTGCCGTGCTCTACCCGGTCGCTCGCGTCCTTAACGCTCCGTGGCAGTGGGCGATGAGGCTTGTCGCGGGTGAGAACGTAACGCACTCGACATGGGCCGCCGACCACGAGCTTCGCGGTAACGGGGCAGATGACGAAGACGCCGCTCGTGAGGAGGCCGAGGAGGCCCTGATCGAGGCTGTGGCCGAGTTTGGAGAGAAGATCGTCCGAGAGGTTATGGTTCCCAGAACGGACATGACGTGCATTCCGGACACTGCGACCACGGGTGAGGCGATCGCGCTCATCGAGGAGCTCGGCTATTCGCGTTTGCCGGTCTACCATGCCACCGTCGACGACATCCGGGGCGTGCTGTACGCCAAGGACCTGCTCGCCGCTCTCATTCGTGATCCCCAGGTGGTTCCGGCGAAGCTCGCTCGTCCGCCGTTCTTCGTTCCCGAGACCAAGCCGGTGGAAGAGCTCCTGATGGAGATGCGCTCGCGCACCCATATCGCTATTGTCGCCGACGAGTACGGTGGTACAGCTGGACTCGTGACGATAGAGGATCTGTTAGAGGAGATCGTAGGTGAGATCTTCGACGAGTACGACTCGGAAGTCCCGCTCATCATCGAGCTCGGCAATGGTGCGGTGCGTGTGGATGCGCGCCTTCCCGTTGACGACCTGAATGCGCGATTTGACACCGCCATCGAACTCGACGCCGACACGGTCGGTGGAGTGTTCACCGAGGTCGCCGGGCATATACCTGTCGTTGGCGAGAGTATTGAGATCGAAGGGTTGCGTCTGACGGTGGAGGGGCTTCAGGGAACACGTATCATGCAGTTGACGGTAGGACCCGCCGCTTCGACGGCCGATCGAGTGGAGGAAGCTGATGCGTGAGGTCACTCAACCGGACCTGGCACTGCTCGCATTCGCGCGCGAGGTCAAGCCAAAGGCCTACGCACCGTACTCCAACTTCAGGGTTGGTGCTGCAGTGTACGCATCGGGTGAGATCTTTCAGGGCGTGAATGTGGAGAACGCCGCGTACGGCTCGACGCTCTGCGCGGAGCGGGGAGCGCTCACGGCGGCGATCGCGGCGGGGTGCACCGAGATCGACGCGATAGCCGTTGCGGGTGACTCGGAGACGCCTACGGTTCCGTGCGGAGCATGCCGTCAGGCGCTCGCAGAGTTCAATCCTGAGATGCGCGTGATCATGGGTGGACGGGCCGATGAGGTTCGTGTCACGACACTCGATGAGCTACTGCCCGAGGCGTTCGTTCGGGGCTACCTTGATCAGGACGAGGGTCCGGACGACGCGGAGTGATCGGCGGGAACCCGGTGGACCTTCCCGGATCGGCCCCTATGTGGGAGACGGTAAAGAGCGGATTCGTCGCTTTAGCAGGACGTCCAAACGCAGGCAAGTCAACGCTGCTCAACGCGGTTGCTGGCACCAAGATCGCGATCACGTCGCACGTCCCGCAGACGACCCGCCATCGTCTCCGTGCCATCATCGACCGCGACGACTCCCAGATGGTGCTCATCGACACTCCCGGCATGCACAAGCCGCACGATGTGCTCGGCGAGGAGCTCAACCGTTCCACCTTGCTTGCTCTTGCGGATGTGGATGTCGTGTGTTTTGTGGTTGACGCCACGGCAACGGTCGGCAGCGGTGACAGATGGGTCGCGGCTCACATAGCGCAGTCGCGGGCGGCAAAGGTTCTTGTCGTGACCAAGGTCGGCTTGGTGGACGAACCCCGCCTGGCCCGTCAGATTGACGCGGCTCGCACCCTCGCGAACTTCGATGATGTCGTGGCCGTCTCGGCGCTCGAGGGTTTCAACGTGGAGGGCTTTGTCGAGTGCGTACTTCAGTTCCTGCCGGATGGCCCTCGCTACTTCCCGCGGGACATGCCTACCGATCAGCCGATCGAGGTGATGATGGCCGAATTCGTGCGGGAGAAGGTGTTACTTTTCGCGCGTGAGGAGGTGCCTCACGCCGTCGGCGTGGTCATCGACGACGTCGAGTGGCCCGAGAGTGATGACGGCTTGACCCGCATCTCGGCGACGGTGTTTGTCGAGCGTGAGTCCCAGAAGGGGATCATCGTGGGTAAGCGCGGCGAGATGATCAAGCGCGTGGGGACCGACGCTCGTCACGACCTTGAGCGCCTGCTCGGTACGAGGGTCTATCTAGACCTGGTGGTCAAGGTGAAGAAGAACTGGCGTCGTGACGCCTCTCAGATCAGGCGTTTTGGTTACGGAGAGGGATTGTGAAGACCATGGACAGAGCGACGCTTGCACGCTACATCGATCAGACGTTGCTCAAACCGACCGCGGGATTGGCCGAGGGCGCGGAGTGGATCGCACGCTCCCGCGACGCCGGGTTTGCCGCGATCTGTGTCTCACCGTTCCTGGTACCGGTCGCTGCCCAGCGCCTCGCTGGCACCTCAACGGCGGTTTGTTCGGTCGCCGGGTTCCCGCTTGGGTACGTCAACACGGAGTCGAAGGCCGAAGAGTCCCGGCACCTTGTGGAACTCGGGTGCGCCGAGGTGGACATGGTGCTCAACATCGCTGCGCTGCTCGAGGGCGAAGACGAGTTCGTGACCGACGACATTCGCGCGGTGGTCGACAGCGTCGCACGCGCGTCGGGTGGCGCGGCGATGGTGAAGGTTATCCTGGAGACCGGGTACCTCACCGATGCCGATATCGACCGCGCCTGCCGGCTTGCCGTGGCCGCGGGAGCGCACTACGTCAAGACGTCCACGGGGTTCGGGCCGAGGGGAGCGAGCGTGCGCGACGTCGAGATTATGCGCGCTGCGGTTGGGCTTGATATCGGCGTAAAGGCCGCAGGCGGAATACGTGATCTTGACACCGCTTGTGCCATGATCGAGGCGGGCGCGAGCCGCGTAGGCGCCTCATCGGGGCTCGAGATACTTGAGGCGCTCGAGCGCCGCGGTTAGAGGACGGGCCGTGCCGTCGTATCCCATCAGGGCGCTCGTACTGCGCAAGACAAAGCTCGGCGAGGCCGACATCATTGTGACGTTGCTCGCCCACGACGGGCGCATCGTTTCCGCTATTGCCAAGGGTATGCGCAAGCCCACGTCGCGATTCTCCGGCCGCCTCGAGCCGGGAGCGGTTGTTGATCTCGTGCTCAACACCGGACGCACTCTCGAGGTCGTCTCCGACGCGCGCTCAGTCGACCTGCACGCTGTTTTGCGCACCGAGTACGATCGCTCTTGCGCGGCGTCGGTCGTGCTCGACGTCATCGACAAGCTTGCAATTGAGGGGCAAACGGAAGTCCGGGTGTATGGACTCGCGTGCGCGACACTCGATGCCCTGGCCGCGGGCGACGTGATGAGCCAGCGCGCTGTCGTGACGGCGTTTCTCGTAAAAGCGATGGCGATGCACGGCTATCGTCCCCACCTCGAATCGTGCGTGTCGTGCGGATGCGTAGCTTCAGGAGCTTGCGGGTTCTCCCTTCGAGATGGGGGAGTGGTATGCCACACGTGCGGAGGGGAGGCGCCTGGCGCGACGCGGCTCAGCGCCTCCGCATACGACGCGCTGTGCCTCCTCATGCGCTCTACGATGTCCGAGATCGCCGCGACGCCGCCTCCGTCTAGAGCCGTCAGCGAGAATCTCGCACTGATGCGCGGGTACATCTCGTATCATGTGCCGGTCCGGATCAAGGCGCTCGACTTCTTCATCGGAGAGGCGGGACCGTGAAAGAGACCACCACCGGGTCCGCAGAGGCGCCCTGCGCCGAGCATCTTGAGGTGGCGTTCACCGCCACCCTCACGCCGCGAGGATACCGTGGCGTGATGCTTCACCTCGCAGCGCGCGCCTTGCGGTTCGCGCCGCCGCTTGTCGCCATCGGCGGGGTCATCGCGTATGGGAGCGGCGCGTCGGCAACCGGGTTCACGATGTTTGCGGCGCTGCTCGCGATCCCGCTCGTGGTGTGGGGCTATGTCTCGTGGCTCGCCAACTCGCCCAGCGCGAAAGTGCTCTATACGCCGGTCGCCTGGGTGTTTTCCGGGGAGCAGATCGGCTACTCGTCAGCGGAGGGGGACGGCCAGATCGCGTGGAGTTCAGTCACGCGCTGGCGAAACGTTGTTGACCACCTCATGCTCTATACGAGTGGTTCGAACTATGTGCTCATACCAGTCGAGGACGTCCCGCTCGAGCTGCGCCCCACACTCAGGGAGTTGCTTGTTGCGGGTGCTGGCAATCCGCCTCGGCGTGATGATGGCTTGAGGTAAGATACAGGACACGTCTCGCCCAAACGAAGTCGAGCCGTGCCGCACCTGGCGCTGGCCGAGAGGAGAGCGCACCTCCATGCACGGATCGAGTTTTCAAGACATTATCCTGGCGCTTTCGCGCTACTGGGCCGATCAGGGTTGCGTGGTCTTGCAGCCCTACGACACCGAGGTGGGCGCGGGCACGTTCCACCCGGCCACGACGCTTAAATCCCTCGGCCCGGACCCGTGGTACACGGCGTACGTGCAGCCCAGCCGCCGTCCCGCCGATGGTCGCTATGGCGAGAATCCCAATCGCCTGCAGCACTACTACCAGTACCAGGTCATCTTGAAGCCGTCCCCCGACAACGTGCTCGACCTGTACTGGGACTCGCTGCGCGCAATCGGCATCGAGCCCGCCGAGCACGACGTGCGACTCGTCGAGGACGACTGGGAGTCGCCGACCCTCGGCGCGTGGGGGCTCGGTTGGGAGGTGTGGCTCAATGGCATGGAAGTCACCCAGTTCACCTACTTCCAGCAGGTAGGTGGCTTTGACTGCCGACCGGTACCCGCCGAGATCACTTACGGGATCGAGCGGCTCGCCATGTACATCCAACAGGTGGACAGCGTCTACGACCTGATCTGGGTCGAGCGCGACGACGGCACCTCCTTTACCTACGGTGACGTCTTTGCGCGAAACGAGTTCGAGTACTCGACCTACAATTTCGAGATCGCCGACACCGCGATGCTCTACCGCCTCTTCGACACGTATGAGGCCGAGTGCCGCCGCATCCTTGAGGCAGGTGTCGTGCTACCGGCGTACGACTACGTGCTCAAATGCTCGCACGCGTTCAACCTGCTCGACGCGCGCGGTGCGATCGCGGTGGCGGAGCGCGTGAGCTTTATCGGCCGGGTCCGCGTTCTTGCCAAGGCATGTTGCGAGGCGTACCTCGTCTCGATCACGCCCGCCGAGGAAAAGGGGGGTGTTCGCTCGTGAGCGCACGCGACCTCATCTTCGAGATCGGGGCCGAGGAGATCCCCTCTGCGCCCCTAAACGCCGCCATCGCCCGGCTCGGTGGAGACGCAAAGGCGTTGTGCGCTGAGGAACGCCTCTCGTACAAGGAAATCGATGTGTTTGGCTCGCCTCGCAGGCTCGTTGTGCGCATCACCGGGCTTGATGAGTCGCAAGCCGACCGCACGTCACGAGTGAAAGGACCTGCGGTCAAGATCGCCTTTGACGCACAGGGAAATCCAACAAAGGCCGCAGAAGGGTTCGCGCGAGGCCAGGGAGTGGACGTCTCGGCGCTTGAGCGCGTCACCGATGACGCGGGCGAGTACGTGTATGCGGTCATCGAGCAGAAAGGTCGTCCCACGGCAGACGTGTTGCCCGGGCTTCTGAGCCGCCTTGCCACCGGAATCGAGTGGCCAAAATCGATGCGGTGGGGCTCAGGCGAGGCTCGCTTTGCGCGCCCGGTCCGCTGGCTACTCGCGCTGTACGGCGCCGACGTCGTGCCAGTCGAGTTCGCCGGCGTGTGTGCCGGGCGTGTGACCTACGGGCACCGCTTCCTCTCGACCGGAGCCATTGAGGTTCCCGCCGTCGCGAAGTACGAGAGTTGCCTGCGTCGCGCATACGTTGAGTTCGACCAGACGAGACGTTCGACTACTATCAGTGCGTCGATCGACTCGGCGACTGCCGCTATAGGGTTAACTCCGGTCGTCGCCGAGAAGGTCTTTTCCGAGGTCGTGAACCTTGTCGAGTGTCCCACTGTGGCAATTGGACGCTTTGACGAGGCGTTCCTCGAGGTGCCCCGCGAGGTGCTCGAAACGGCGATGCAGTCGCATCAACGCTACTTCCCCACGCAGCATAAAGACGGCACGCTTTCTAACGCGTTTATCGTAGTGCACAACGGCGCACCTAAGCGTACCGCCGCGATCGTCGCTGGCCATGAGCGGGTGATCAGGGCGCGCCTCGCTGATGCCGCTTTCTTCTACCGCGAAGACCTTGCCCGTCCGCTCGAAGATCTTGTCTCGGCGCTGGACCAAATCGTGTTCCAGGAAAAGCTCGGCACCCTCGGCGCCAAGGTAAAGCGGCTCGTGGCATTGACAGACCGTCTTTCCGCGCTCAGTAACGCAGACGCGAAGACTGCCGCGGCGGCGGTTCGGGCCGCACGCCTTGCCAAGGCAGACCTCGTGAGTCACGTGGTCATCGAGTTTCCGTCGCTCCAGGGCATTATGGGCCGGCACTACGCGGCCGCCGCGGGGGAGAGCGCCGCTGTCGCCGCGGCGATCCCCGAGCACTACCTGCCACGGTTCGCGGGGGATCGCCTGCCTGTCAGTACGGCGGGCCGTCTCGTTTCTGTGGCCGACAAGCTCGACACGATATGCGGGATCTTCGCGATCGGCATGGCTCCTACCGGCTCAGCGGATCCGTACGCCTTAAGACGCGGCGCGCTGGGAATCCTGAACATCGTCATGAGCGGGCCCGAGCTCATCCTCGACGTCATGGTCGGTGCGGCGCTCGACGGCTATGCCGATACCCTCGACGTGGACACGGCTGCGGTGAGCGCCCAGATTATGGAGTTCTTCGTGGCTCGGCTTGAAGGCGTATTGCGCGATCGTGGTCATGCCTACGACACCGTTGCCGCCGTGCTCGCAACGGCCTCCAACGATCCTGCCGACGCCCTGGCGCGCGCCGGGGCGCTCACGGCGATGCGCGCCGCGAGCGATGCGATGGAGGACCTCTCGGTAGCGTTCACTCGCGCTCGCAACCTCTCCAGGCCCGAGCTCGGGATCGCTGCGGTACCCGCGTTGATGGGTGCCGAGGAGTCCGCTCTCGCCGCCGCACTCGGCGACGCTGAGGAGAATGCGTTCGAGTTTCTCTCCAATGGCGAGTACCCCCAGGCGCTCGCTGTGCTCGCGTCGCTTCGACGGCCAATCGACGCGTTCTTCGACACGGTGCTCGTCATGGACCCGGACGAGGCCTTGCGCGACAACCGGTTGAAACAGTTGAACCGCTTCGTCGCTTTGTTCGAACGTTTCGCCGATTTTGGGAAGCTTGCGGGGTAGCGCGTGGACTTGCTGGGTGGACCGGGCGCACCGTCCGGGCCGATAACCATTCATGTGATCTCGGACTCTCTCGGTGAGACGGGAGAGATGGTGGCGCGCGCCGCGAAAGCGCAGTTCGCCCGTGGTTCATTTCGCATAGAGAGGTTGCCCAAAGTCACAACTCCGGAAGAGCTGCGGGAGACGGTCGAGACGCACTGCGGCCGCGACTGCATCTTCTTTTACACGCTTGTGGACGCAGCGCTCTGTTCTGAGATGGAGCTCTTGTGTGAGGGTGGCGTGCGCGGGGTCGATCTGATCGGTCCAGCGGTGCGTTTGCTACGCGAGGTCGCCGGGCTCGCCCCAACCGGTGAGGCCGGAGCTGTTCGCCGCACCGACCAGGGGTACTTCGATCGCATCGAGGCGATGGAGTTCGCGGTCAAGCACGATGACGGCCGCAATCCCGAGGGGCTGACCGAAGCGGACATCGTTCTTATCGGCGTGTCACGCACGAGTAAGACGCCGCTTTCCATGTACCTTGCGTTCAAAGGGTGGCGGGTCGCCAACGTGCCTCTCGCTTCCGGGCTCGTACCGCCTCCCGAGCTTCACGACGTTGACCCCAGGCGGGTGTTTGGCCTCGTGACGAGCGTCGATGTCTTGGTGGACATTCGTTCCGAGCGGATGCGCGAGATCGGCGCTTTCGTGTCCGGGTACGCTAACCGGGAAGCTGTTGAGCGGGAGTTGGAGGAAGCACGTGCATTCATGCGGACCCTCGGCTGCATCGTGATTCACACCGAGAACCGCGCGATCGAGGAGGCGGCTCAAGAGATCATCCGCTACGTGCAGGGTGGATTCGCCACCCTGGATTGATCCTTCTGTCGCGAGTGCCCACAGTCACAGGAGACCATACGCACCACACATGCGGCGCATAGCGCTGCGGTATCATGCAAGGCGCCGGGAACCCAGACGTAAGGGAGATAGCCATCGTGTCTGAAGTCAAGCGTGTGTACGCGTTCCGTGAGGGCGACTCATCGATGAAGTTCGTCCTTGGTGGCAAGGGCGCCAACCTCGCCGAAATGACCAAGTTAGGGCTGCCGGTGCCGCCCGGCTTCACGATCACGTGCCAGGCGTGCGTTGAGTACTATGCCTCAGACCCGCCAGCGTTTCCCGCAGGACTTTCAGACGAGATCGCCGGTCACGTCGCCGACCTCGAGGCCCAGATGGGCAAGAAACTCGGCGACCCTGCCGATCCCCTGCTCGTTTCGGTTCGCTCCGGATCACCGTTCTCGATGCCGGGAATGATGGACACGGTGCTCAACCTTGGCTTGAACGACACGTCTATCCAGGGCGTTATAGCGCAGACGGGAAACGAGCGCTTCGCGTGGGATAGCTACCGCCGCTTCATCCAGATGTTTTCAAAGGTCGTGCTTGGCGTTGAGGGTGACCTGTTCGAAAACGCGATGAACAAAATGAAGTTCGATCGCGGAGTGAAAAATGACACCGATCTTACCGCTGACGACCTGCGAGAGCTTGCAGATCAGTTCAAGGGAATCGTGGCGTCGCACGTCTCGGCGGATGTGTTTCCCGAGCTTGCCGTCGCGGGAAGTGTCGAGTTCCCACAAGATGTCGACGTTCAACTCCGCCTCGCGATTGAGGCGGTATTCAAGTCGTGGAACAACCGCCGAGCGATCGATTACCGCCGCATGGAAAAGATCCCCGACGACCTTGGCACCGCGGTCAACGTGCAGACGATGGTCTTTGGCAACAAGGGTGACAGTTCGGCCACGGGGGTAGCGTTCACGCGAAACCCGGCCGATGGCGCACACGAGTATTACGGAGACTTCCTCGTCAACGCCCAGGGAGAAGACGTTGTGGCTGGTATCCGCAACACTTCACCCATCGCCGAGCTGCACGACGTGATGCCCGAGGTCGCCGCCGAGCTCGAGCGCGTGTTCGTGACGCTTGAGAATCACTACCGTGACATGTGCGACATCGAGTTCACCATCGAGCAGGGCACGCTGTGGATGCTTCAGACACGGGTTGGCAAGCGCACCGCGCGCGCGGCGCTCAAGATCGCCGTCGACATGGTGGCCGAAGGGTTGATCACTCGCGAGGAAGCGATCGTGCGGATCAATCCCGAGCAACTCGACCAGCTTCTCCACCCGCAGTTCGACCTTGACGCTCAGTACGACGTGCTCACAAAAGGCCTTAACGCCTCACCAGGCGCGGCGGTGGGCGAGGTCGTCTTCACCGCTGACGCCGCCGAGAAGGCCGCTTCCGAGGGCCGTGACGTGATTCTTGTTCGCTGGGAAACCAACCCCGATGACCTGCATGGCATGGTCGCCGCGAAGGGGATACTTACCTCGCATGGCGGCAAGACGTCGCACGCTGCGGTGGTCGCTCGCGGCATGGGCAAGCCGTGCGTGTGCGGCGCCGAGGCGCTCCGCATCGACGCTGCCGCACGGAAGGTCACCGTTGCGGGCACCGACGTCACGCTCACGGAGGGCGACGTCATCTCGATCGACGGGACGACCGGCATCGTGGTGCTCGGCGCCGTTGAGCTCGTCTCGCCGGAGATGTCAGACGACTTCGACACAATTCTCGGGTGGGCCGATGAGTATCGCCGCCTTGGCGTTCGAGCCAACGCCGATACACCCGAAGACGCCGCGCTCGGCCGGAAGTTCGGTGCCGCCGGAATAGGGCTGTGCCGTACCGAGCACATGTTCCTCGGGGATCGCAAATCGATCGTGCAGGACATGATTTTGGCCGCTGACCAAAGAAGCCGAGATGCAGCGCTCGCGAAGCTCCTCGATGTTCAGGTTGAAGATTTCCTCGGCATCTTTGAGGCGATGGACGGGCTTCCGGTGACGGTGCGCCTGCTCGACCCGCCGCTCCACGAGTTTCTCGATGACCCCCGCGAACTAGCTGTCGAGATAACGCGCGCCGAGTGCCTTGGTGCAAACGCCGGGGAGCTCGCGGACAAGCGCGCGCTGCTCGAGCGCATCGACCACCTGTCCGAGGCCAATCCGATGCTCGGGCTTCGCGGGTGCCGGTTGGGGATCATGTACCCGGAGATCTACGAGATGCAAGTACGTGCGATCGTTCGCGCTGCATGCGAGCTCAAGCGCGCGGGTAAAGATCCGCAACCGGAGATCATGATCCCGCTCGTGTCGCTCTCCGCGGAACTTGAGGTGCTCCGATCGGAAAGTGAGCGTGTCCTCGCCGAGGTCCAGGCCGAGTGCGGAGTACAGATCGACATCTCGATAGGAACGATGATCGAACTTCCACGTGCGGCGGTGCTCGCGGATCGTATCGCGCGATCCGCTGACTTCTTCTCATTTGGCACCAACGACCTCACCCAGACGACGTTTGGCTTTTCACGCGACGACATCGAGTCGAAGTTCCTTCCCCGCTACCTTGAGCGCAAGATACTTCCACTCAATCCTTTCGAGACCGTCGATGACGGTGTGGCCGCGCTCGTGGAGATGGGTTGCGTGCGCGGGCGCGAGGGCAACCCTGCGCTCAAGCTCGGTGTGTGCGGCGAGCACGGTGGCGATCCCGCATCGGTGCGAGTGTTCCACGCGATCGGCCTCGACTATGTGTCGTGCTCGCCGTATCGTGTGCCGCTCGCGCGTCTGGCGGCCGCACAGGCGGTACTCGCTGAGCGCGCGGCCGCCTCGGAGAACCGGTAGCAAGGTGATCTGGCGCCTGTGAGCAGTCCCATTCTCACCCGTGAATCCTACGAGGCCGAGGAACACCTCCGGCTTCAGCCGCGCGCGGCGTTCTCGGCACGCACGCGTGGGCGTGAGCGCGCGATCGACCTTGATCCGTTGCGCACGGAGTACCAGCGGGACCGTGACAGGATCATTCACTGCAAAGCGTTTCGCCGCCTCTCGCACAAGACACAAGTCTTCCTTGCGCCAGCGGGGGACCACTACCGCACCCGGCTCACCCACACGCTTGAGGTCGCGCAGATCGCGCGGTCGATTGCGCGCGCGCTGCGATTGAACGAGGATCTCACCGAAGCGATCGCGCTCGCGCACGACCTCGGCCACACGCCTTTTGGTCACATTGGTGAGGACGCGCTTAATGACGCGTTGGCCGAGATGTTTGGCGACCCCGCGGGTGCTCCGCCTCGCTTCCGGCACAACGTGCAGTCACTTCGCATCGTTGAGCGACTCGAGTATGGAGGCAAGGGTCTCAACCTTACGTGGGAGGTGCGCGACGGGATATCCCACCACACCGGATCGGGCCGAGCGTCTACCCTTGAGGGACAGATCGTCGCGACAGCGGATCGTATCGCCTACATAAACCACGACATTGACGACGCCATTCGCGCCGGCGTGATCCGCGAAGACGAGCTGCCCACGGGTCCTACAGACGTACTGGGCCACAACCATGCGGCGCGGGTCACGACAATGGTGAACGACATGGTGGCGACCTCGCTGGATGCCCCCGAGATCCGGATGAGCAAGCCAGTCTGGGACGCAATGATGGACCTGCGGTCGTGGCTGTTTGACGCGGTGTACCTCGGGGGCGAGGCGAAGGCAGAGGAGCCCAAAGCTTACCGAGTGGTTCAAGCGCTGTTCCGGCACTACCTTAAGAACCCGGACGATCTTCCCGACGAGTACCGCGTCGAGAGTACCGAGGTCGATCTGGCGCAGACGGTCACGGATTACATCGCAGGCATGACCGACCGGTTCGCGATCCGCTCGTTTCAGCACCTGTTCGTGCCGAGGGCGTGGCGGGTGTAGGGGCGGGTGTACGGCGGCGTAGGGCGGTTTATTGCCCGCCACCTTCGCTTCGCTTACTATTCACCGGAACGCCCGCACGGAAGGTGGGCACTGTTCGTACACTCTGCTGAAGCATGTGGAAGGAGAGGCACGCCTAATGGCTGACTGGATAGCGTGGGCCGCACCGGCCTCCGCGGTTCTTGGAATCGCGGTCGCAGTCTATCTCGCTTCGTGGGTCCTCAAGCAGGATCCTGGCACCGAGAAGATGCAAGAGATCTCTGAGGCGACGCAACAGGGCGCGTTGGCGTTCCTTCTCCGCGAGTATCGCGTGCTCGTCATCTTCGCCGCCGTTGTAGCGATCATTATCTGGATCGTCCCGGCGATGCCGCCGCTCACAGCAGTCGCGTTCCTTACGGGCGCCATTCTGTCGGCCGCAGCGGGCTACTTTGGTATGTACGTAGCGACTCGCGCCAACACACGTACCGCACAAGCTGCGACTATAGGCGTTCACAAGGCGCTCACTGTCGCATTCCGTTCCGGTCTTACGATGGGCCTCACGGTCGCTTCGTTTGGTCTCGGCGGTATCTCGCTTTGGATTATCTTCCTGATCCTTTCAGGCGATACTCCGCAGCCGGAGGTAGTCAACGGTTTTGCCATGGGTGCGAGCTCGATCGCGCTCTTTGCCCGTGTGGGTGGCGGTATCTACACGAAAGCCGCGGATGTGGGCGCAGACCTTGTGGGTAAGGTCGAGGCGGGCATCCCCGAGGACGACCCACGCAACCCCGCTGTCATCGCGGACAACGTTGGCGACAACGTAGGCGACGTCGCCGGCATGGGAGCGGACCTCTTCGAGTCGTTTGTCGGCTCGATCATCGCACCCGTCGTTCTCGCTATCTCCCTGTGGGGAATAACCGTCGGTTTTGACTCCATCGACTTCGTCTATGGCGCTACGGCACCTCTGCTCATCGCCGCGCTCGGCATCGTAACGTCGATCATCGGCCTGTTCGCTGTCCGTGCGAAGGAGGGTGCGAACCTGCACTCAGCCCTGAACATGGGCACGTACGTTGCCGCGGCGCTGCAGCTAGGCGCGATGGGTTACCTGTTTTGGCACTGGTCGACTCGCGAGGGCTCAGATCCCGCGCGGATGTGGTTTTTCGCAGCCGTCGTCGCCGGTCTTTCCGCCGGAATCGCGATCGGCAAGATCACCGAGTACTTCTGCTCCGATCACTTCCGTCCCACCCGCAAGATTGCCGAGGCCTCTGTGACGGGTACCGCGACCAACATCATCGCCGGTATCGGTACGGGCATGATGTCGACCGCCGCTCCGATCTTCGTAGTGTCGGCCGGAATCATCATCTCGTTTGCGGCCGGTGAGGCGGCGTATGACGGTGGCGGCATCTACGGCATCGGTCTTGCCGCGCTGGGCATGCTTTCCATCATTGCGATCACCGTGGGCGTAGACGCGTACGGTCCTGTGGCCGACAACGCCGGAGGCATCGCCGAGATGGCCGGGATGGGTGCTCCCATCCGCAAGATCACCGACAGTCTCGACAGCGTAGGCAATACCACCGCTGCCATCGCCAAGGGCTTTGCGATTGGCTCGGCGGGCCTTACCGCACTCGCACTCTTTGTCGCCTTCCGCACCCAAGTCAACGCCGGCCTTATCGGCGAGGGTGCCGCGCCGCTGAACATGGGCCTGGACAACCCCTACGTCATCGTGGGCTTGTTCATCGGCGGGATGCTTCCGTTCTTGTTTGGAGCGCTGACTATGAACGCGGTGGGTCGCGCGGCGTTCTCGATGATCGAAGAGGTCCGCAGGCAGTTCCGAGAGATCCCCGGCATCATGGAGGGTACCGGCAAGCCGGATTACGCCGCCTGTGTCGACATCTCGACCAAGGCCTCACTCAAGGAGATGGTCGTTCCCGGCGTCATCGCCGTGGCCGCTCCGCTCGTCGTGGGCATGGTGTCGGTCGACATGCTCTCGGGTTTGCTCGCCGGAGCGCTCGTGACCGGTTTCCTGCTCGCCATCTTCATGGCAAACGCCGGTGGCGCGTGGGACAACGCTAAGAAGTACATCGAGGCCGGCAACCACGGCGGCAAAGGCTCTGAGGCTCACAAGGCAGCTGTTGTTGGTGACACGGTTGGTGACCCTTTCAAAGACACCTCGGGCCCTTCGATGAACATTTTGATCAAGCTCATGACCATCGTAAGCCTCGTGTTTGTCCCGCTCTTCGTGGCGATGGGCGGAGGGTTCCTCGGCAGGTAGCGCACTCAGAGTTACGCGGCTGTCGAGCGAGTGCGCTCGTCGCAGCCTGGACATGACGCCGGGAGCTCCCGGGTGGCCGAGCGCTCACCCGGGAGCCTCGTCGTATTAGCGCGGCCCCGCCTGGGGTACGTTGCAGTGTGACTGTCGAAAGGAGGGCGCGTGGGACGGATCCCTGAATCGGATGTCGCGCGGGTGCGTGACGCGACCGATGTCATCGCCCTCATCTCTGAAAGCGTGGTCCTCAACAAGAAGGGACGCCTGTATTGGGGGTTGTGCCCGTTTCATTCCGAGAAGACGCCGTCGTTTAAGGTCGACCCGGCTACTCAGATGTGGCACTGCTTCGGGTGCGCCGCGGGCGGGGATGTGTTTGGCTTCCTTATGCGCCGAGAGAACCTCGAGTTCCCTGAAGCTGTACGACTGCTCGCCGAGCGCGCGCATATCGAGATCGCCGAGGACGCCGCGGGCCCTCACCGGGGACAGCGCGAGCGCTTGATAGCCGCGTGCGAGGACGCCGCCGAGTACTACCACCACCTGCTCACGCACTCCTCCGCTCCCGAGGCGGCCGCGGCTCGCGAGTACCTGGCGGCTCGCGGGTTCGGTATCGAAGTCGCACGCCGGTTCACGCTCGGCTTCGCTCCCGGTTCAAACGCGCTCACAAAGAGGCTCGCCGCTGAGGGGTTCACGGTCGATGAGATCGTCGCGGCCAATCTCGCCTATGTCAGGGAGTCCCCGGACAAACGCCTTGTTGACCGCTTCTACGGTCGCATTATGTTTCCCATTCGCGACGTCCACGGCCGCGTCATCGCATTTGGGGGACGTGTGGTCGGCGGAGGTGAACCTAAGTACCTGAACTCCTCGGACACTCCGGTATTTCGCAAGTCGGAAAACGTGTACGCCATCGACCGGGCCAAAAACGCGATCATCGCCGAAAAGACCGCGGTCGTGGTCGAAGGCTACACCGACGTGATCGCGCTTCATGAGGCGGGGATCACACACGTGGTCGCGACTCTTGGCACCGCCCTTACGCGCCAGCACGTCAACTTGCTCGCGCGATTCACCGAGAACATTGTCTACCTCTTCGACGGTGACGCAGCGGGACTGAGGGCCGCCGCACGCGCGGCCGAGTTCATCGACGCCGCCTTAGCGTCGCCCGGCAGAAGGGAGATCGATCTCAAAGTCGCGCTGCTCCCCGACGGACTCGACCCCGCGGAGCTTGTGGCGACGCGTGGCGCCGCTGCGATGCACGAGGTGATCGCTGCCGCCGAGCCGCTCTTGCGGTTCGCGATCGATCAGCGGCTCTCGACGCACGATCTTTCCGCGGCCGAAGGCCGAGCGAGAGCCCTGCGGGACGCCGCCCAGGTCATCGCACCAGTCAAGGGTACGCTGCTTGCTCAAGACTACGCGAACCATCTAGCCGATCGCTTGCGGATCGACTACGTCACGGCGCTCGCCGCCATCGATAACGCGAAGCCCGCGTCGCGAGGATCAGACGCGGATACTCGGGACGCACCCCCTACGGGAGGCCGAGCTTCAGACTCCGAGCGCTCCCACGAGCACATCGATCCCTCCACACGCGCGGAGCGCGCGCTCGTGAGCGTTGCGGCGGCGGTTCCGGATCTGCGCATGGGGGCACGCCGCTTGCTAGATACCGACCTGCTTGTTGATCCAGTGTCGCGCCTTCTCATCGAGACGGTGTGCGCGATGCCGTCAAGCGCGACGACCGATGAGTTGTATCGGGCGGTAGCCGAGCGGGACACGTACGCCGGCAGTGTGTTTTCCGGGCTTCTCATGGACGTGCCCGCGTCTGGAGATGTAGACTCGGTTGTTCGTGACCTGGTGACTAAGCTCAAGGAGTTCGCGCTCGAGCGACAAATCAGGGAGAGCACGGCACGGTATCGGGAGTCTGATACTTCAGGAGACGCAACCGATGCCGATGAACAGTTCAGACGTGTTGTCGCATTGCAGTCGGAGCGTGACTCGCTTCGTCGCGGTGTGCTCCCAAAGGAAGCGGAAGTGTGGGGTTTCGAGTGACAGAACCGATCAAGACCGAACGCAAGAAGACCACCGCGGCCAAGTCTCTTGAGGCCGTCGAGTTTGCCGAGGTGAAGAAACTCGCAAAGACGGGTGCCGCAAAGGGTAAACTCACCGATGAAGAGATCCAGGGTGCGATCGGGCACATCGATCTGTCTGAAGAGCAGATCGAGAGCGTGTACGGGTACTTCCGTGACGTCGGTATCGTTGTTGTCGAAGAGCCGGGCGTTGGTGACGTCGTAGGCACCGCCACAGAGCACGCCGACGACTCCGACTCCGACGACATCGGCGATGACATCCCCGGCACTGAGAAGGAGCACATAGACATCCCGCTTCCCAAACCCGCCAAGGCCACCAAGAAGAAGACCAAGCGCCGGACGGATAGCTCCGCGCTCGCTCCGCTGACGGGTGATCCCGTGCGGATGTACTTGAAAGAGATCGGCAAGGTTCCGCTACTCACCGCTGCGCAAGAGATCGATCTTGCGATGAAGATCGAAGCGGGCCTCGAAGCGACTGACAAAATCGAGAAGGCCGAGGAACTCGGTGTTGCGCTTGAGCGCCCTGAGCGGCGCCGCCTTACCCGCATCGAGGCGGTGGGCCTCGACGCCAAGCAGCAACTCGTGGAGGCGAACCTGCGTCTCGTGGTCTCGATAGCGAAGCGCTACGTGGGACGCGGGATGCTCTTTCTCGACCTCATCCAGGAGGGAAACCTCGGACTCATCCGTGCAGTTGAGAAGTTTGACTACACAAAGGGTTTCAAGTTCTCGACATACGCCACGTGGTGGATCCGTCAGGCCATTACCCGGGCTATCGCCGATCAGGCGCGCACCATCCGCATCCCGGTGCACATGGTCGAGACGATCAACAAGCTCATCCGCGTGCAGCGTCAGCTGCTGCAAGAGCTTGGCAGAGAGCCAAGCCCCGATGAGATCGGCGAGAAGATGGAGATGACCGCCGAACGCGTGCGCGAGATCTTAAAGATCTCTCAGGAACCGGTGAGTCTTGAGACGCCGATAGGCGAGGAGGAAGACTCCCAGCTCGGTGACTTCATCGAGGACAGTGACGCGGTCGTGCCTCCCGAGGCGGCGAGCTTCTCGATGCTTCAAGAACAACTCTCCCGTGTTCTCGACAGCTTGTCGGAGCGGGAACGCAAGGTTATCGAGCTAAGGTTCGGGCTCACCGACGGTCATCCACGCACGCTTGAGGAAGTGGGCCGGGAGTTTGGGGTCACGCGCGAGCGCATCCGCCAGATCGAGAGCAAGACGCTTTGTAAGCTGCGCCACCCGTCGCGCAGCAGCAGACTCAAGGATTACCTGGAGTAGGTCGCAGGAGGGGTCAGCCGCCGCGCGTGCGGTTTCGAGCCTCACAATGCGAGCGGGGAGCTCGACGACTCAGGGATCACGTAGTGGTGCACCCGGAAGAGTTGTAGGCACGCTACGGCAACATCCCGGTCGTAGAGAATGCCTGCGTTAGAGTCGATCTCGTCTAACGCGGCATCGAGTCCGACGGCGAGCTTGTAGGGGCGATGCGACGACATCGCCTCGACCACGTCGGCGACAGCGAGGATCCGCGCGCCGTCAACGATCGCATCATCCTTGATCCCAAGCGGGTAGCCCGAGCCATCGGCGCGCTCGTGGTGCTGGTAGATGTACTCGGCGATTGGCCACGGGAACTCGATGGGGGCGAGAACATCGTAGGCGACCTCGGGGTGAAGTTTGACGATGTTGAACTCGACTTCGGTGAGACGCCGTGGTTTTGTGAGGATCTCGGCGGGGACGTAGATCTTGCCGATGTCATGCAGCAGGCCCGCCATCCGGATTCCGCGCTGGAAGTGAGAGTCGTATCCCATCTCGGCTGCGATAGCCGCGCCAAGGTCGGCGACGCGTTCCTGGTGTCCGGAAGTGTATGGATCGCGTGCCTCGACAAGTTTGGCGATCGCCTCAATCGTGCCGTCTACGAGCAGCGTGAGCGATTCGTTGACGCGCTGGACCTCGATGAGCTGCTGCTCGAGCTTGCTCACGAGACGGGCGTTGTACTCCTTGAGAACCTCGGTCTCGTCTTCCGACGGGAGCATCCGGCGGGTAAGGTCCCCGGATCTGGTGAATTGGAGGACGGAGTCGACCTCGGCGAGAAGGACGTCGGGGTCCAGCGGTTTGAGGAGGAAACGGTCCGCGCCGAGGCTCAAGGCGAACCGCTCGTCGTCAGGATCGGTGTAGTTGGCGGTGTAGTACACAAGGGGGATGGCGGAAAGACGCTGGTCGGAACGCCACGCGCGGCACAGCGCGTAACCATCCATGTTGGGCATGAGGATGTCGGTGACGATGAGGTCTGGAGGTTGCCTGTGGGCGGCTGAGAGGGCTTGTTCGCCGTCGGGCACGGACTCGACATCGTAGCCTGCCGAGGACAGGATGGATTCGAGCAGGTAGCGGCTCGACGTGTCGTCGTCGGCGACTAGCACACGTGGGCTCATGGCGCCTCCCGGTCGCACTTGCACACTCAGAGTATTTCCAGATTGTGCACAACGTATCGCTTATCGCCTAACACAATGCGACAGGCCGCCTGGGTGGGCGGCCTGGAAAGGTTTCTGGCTCCTCGGGTAGGACTCGAACCTACAACCCTCCGGTTAACAGCCGGATGCTCTACCATTGAGCTACCGAGGAAAGCAGGAACGCCGCAGAGCGGGTGCGGCGCCACCGCGCAGTATACTCAAGCGCTTCGCGGGGTGCAACACGCGCGCCGATTCGCTATAGTCACCCGTGCGGCGCATGTCGCGATAGTTCGAGTCTACCCAAGAGGGCCCGTAGCTCAATGGTGGAGCAGGGGACTCATAATCCCTTGGTTGCAGGTTCGAATCCTGCCGGGCCCACCACAACGCACCACCCACCATCACACACACTATGAGACGATCTCGCACCGACAGGGGGCAACGCTCCCGCACCGAACGCGCACGACGCACGATGGTCGTGCTTGCGGTCGTGGGATGCGTTGGACTCCTCGCCACCGCTACCCTCGTCCTCGCTTTGAGCCAGGATAGCGACGCTTCGCCCCAGACGCTTGATGCCCAGCCATCAGCGCTTGCTGCGACCGAAACCGCCGCCGGTAGCTCAACAGCCGCCACGCAGACCCCCAAAGCCATTGAGGTGCCCGACGTTGTTGGGCGCACGCTTGCCGAGGCGTACGTGGTACTCGAGGCGGCCGGTCTGGTTGTCAAGGTCGCCGACGATGTTTCGGTTGCGGCTGACGCGGTAGGCGAGGCGCGTAAGGTGCGTTCGCAGGAACCCTCGGCGGGAATGCTCTTGCCCGAGGGCATGGCGGTCACGCTTGTTGTTCCTGCCGAGACGGGCACGACGGCAACCTCACTGCTCACCGGTGTTGTCGTGTGCATCGATCCCGGGCATCAGTCGCGCGGCGACAACCGGCGCGAACCGGTAGGCCCGGGCGCAACGGAGACGAAAGCGCGTGTGACTGGCGGAACCACCGGCGTTGAGACGCGCGTGCCCGAGTACGAGATCGCGCTCCAGATATCGATGAACCTCAAAGCGCGTCTCGAGGCAGCGGGCGTGACGGTGGTGATGACGCGTACCACCAACGACGTCAACATCTCCAACTCCGAGCGCGCCCGGATGGCCAACGAGGCCGGCGCGGACCTGTTCGTGCGTATCCACGCCGACGGCAGCACAGACCCCGCGCGCGCGGGAATCGCGACGCTCTTTCCGGGGCCCAACCGCTGGACCGGCGGTATCGCGGGCCCCAGCGAGCGGGCGGCGCGCCTCGTCCACGACGCGGTGGTGGCTTCGACCGGCGCGGGCGACCTGGGCCTCAAGCCCCGGACCGACCTCACCGGGTTCAACTGGGCGACAGTTCCAAGCGTACTGATAGAATGCGGGTTCATGACCAACCCGGTCGAGGATCGCCTACTCTCGAGCCCTCACTACCAGGACAAACTGGCCGAGGGAATCGCAGCGGGGATCCTTGCGTTTGTAGGGGAGTGAGATGGGCCAGGGCAGGGGTGTTGGCAGGGCTGTTGCGGGAGGCGTCGGAGCGGCACTTGTCATCACGGTCGTGGCGGTTGTCTACGTGCTCGCCTCAGGGGTGCTTGACGGCGACCGTGCCACGCTGCCAGACGAGGTAGTGATCGCGCTTGCGTGCGAGGGCGAGGACGGCGGGATTGTAACGCCTCTGGTGGCGGTGGTAACCGTGGCCGATGGATCGGTTCGCTCCTACGACCCGCTTACCGAGGTCACCATCCCTGGCACCACGTACAACGAGCTTCGTGACGCCTACGCGTTTGGAGGCGGACCGGCGGTCGCGGCCGCTATCGCGCGCCTCGGCGACGGAACCCACCCGGCGTATGTGATACTCGATGCTGACGTGTGGGCCCAGTGGGTCGACGCCGCTGGCGGACTCGAGTTTGAATCGCCCCGCCCGGTTGACGTGTTCACGGGCGAACGGTTACTGTCGTTTCCTGCCGGAAGGCAGGTGCTAGAAGGTGTCGAGACGTGCGAATACCTCAAGGGGGCGGCGTATCTTACCGATTCGCAACGCGAGAGGGTAGCGGAGCGTTTCACCGAAGCACTTGCCAGTGCGGTCGCCGAATTGGAACCGCAAACGGCAGGGGTGACGACCGACCTTTCACCTGAGGCCCTCGAGAGTCTTCGACGTATTCTTCGCTGATGGTATACTATCGTGGCTTCATCAACGTACCGCGTGCGCGCGGGTAGAGGGGTGTAACATCATGACTGATGAGCCAAAGAGCCAATTGCCCGCGAAGCCGCGTTCGCTTGTGATACCGGTGGCGGCTGTCTTGCTCGCCACAGCGGTCTTCGCCGGGGCGTTCGTCTTTCTGGGCGGGATCGATCTTGTCGACAACATCCTTGGCGGCGGGGATAACGCCCAGGTAACAGCCCCGGTACCGCCCAAGCCTACCGAGGATCCGGATGCGGAAGCGCCAACGCCCCCCGGGGACGGCACAGCCGCCGAGGAGACCCCCACAGCTCCTGCCGCGCCTGCGCCGCCGGTCTCGCCCGTCTCCTCACAGGCCCCCGCGCCTACTCCTCCGGCTACGGTGGTGCCCGCAACGGGCGTGACCGTGCCTGCGGACGCGCGTGCGCGCATGTACTGGGAGCAGGTCGACAGCCAGGAGCAGATAGGCAAGCTCGTGGGTGGCAAGATTTCATCGTTCTCCCTGACTCCGCAGTCCGCAACGGCTACCGAGGCTCGGCTGCGCGTGTCCACCAACGGCAATGACCCGATTTCCGGCACGGTTGTGCTACGCGCACACGACGGCGCATGGTTTTTCTCGAGCATCACGCGTGACGGCAACGCCTCTCGCGGTGCTGCCGGTCGCAGGGGAGACATCTCAGTCATCGACACGATAGTCGAGCAGCAGACCGCGAGTCAGGACGTTATTGCAGCGTTTGTCGACGGCGGCTACCGCACCGTGAAGGTCAACCGTGTGTCCACAGGCTCTGGCACGGTGACGATCGATGTTGAGTTTGGCGGGGGAACAAAGCCGCGTAGCGCGGGCCAGATCGTTGCGATCTCAAAGGACATCAACGGCGTCAAGCACTGGTTCTTGACGTCCTTCCGAGAGCTGTAAGTGGAAGAGCTCGAACTCAGGGACTACCTGCAGGTCATCAAGGCCCGCAAGTGGGTGATCGTCCAGGCTATCGTGGTCGTGACGCTCGCCGCGCTTGCCGTGAGTTTCTTGCAGACGCCCACTTACGAGGGCGAGGCCAAGGTCCTCATCACCGACCGTGACGCCGGCGCCGCGCTTCTTGGCTTTGCCGTGGGCGAGTTCACCGGCCCGGCCGAGCGCAATCTGCAAACACAGGTCCAGCTCATGCAGGTGCGCCCAATCGCCGAGGAAACCGTTCGCGAGCTCGGCTTGCGCACCACCCCCGCCGAACTCCTGGAGCGCGTCACCGTCGCAGCTGTGGGGCAGACGAACATCATCCGTGTTGTCGCCACCGACCCCGACCCCGAGATGGCGGTCGCGATCGCCAACCAGATGGCCGAGGGCTTTGTTAACTGGTCGCAGCAGGTGCGCCGCGAGAGCATCGCTGCCGCCGCCACCGAGGTAGAACTGCGCCTCGAAGACGCGCAGGACCAGGTCCTTGAGGTGGGCCGTCGCATCTCTGATGAGGGCAGGACCGATGAGCTCGATGCGGAGTTGCGCATCCTCGCCGGTCTCTATACCACACTCGCCGAGAAGCTCGAGTCGCTGCGCATCCAGCAGCAACTCGAAACAGGCGCGGGACGCGTGGTCAGCCCGGCGGTTGTGAACGAGACACCCTTGTCGCCCCAACCTTTGCGCAACGGCGCGCTTGGGCTCGCGGTGGGACTCGTGTTTGGTCTTGGCATGGCGTTTCTCTACGAGTACCTGGACAACACCATCAAATCGACCGAGGTGGCCGAGAAGCTCTTTGGCGCGCCGGTGCTCGGGATGATCCCGCTCGAGACGTTTGAGAAGGGCGAGCAGCGCAGGCTCACGATCGTCCAGCACCCCGGCTCGCCGGCTGCCGAGGCATACCGAGCGCTGCGCAACTCACTCGATTTCATCAACTTCGAACACGATATCAAGACGCTGCTCGTCACGAGTGCCGCGCCCGCGGAGGGCAAATCGACGGTGGCCGCGAACCTTGCCGCATCGCTCGCCCAGGCCGGCAAGAAGGTCGTTCTCGTGAGCTGCGACTTCCGTCGCCCGACGTCTGGTGACTTCTTCGGGTTGCAAAACATGATCGGGCTTTCCGACGTGCTCTTTGGCTCGCACTCGATCAAGGCGGCGCTCCAGCGTCCCGGAGATGAGAATTTGCTGGTCATGACGAGCGGAAAGATGCCGCCCAACCCGAGCGAGTTGCTGGGTTCGCAGAAGATGCACGAGTTACTCACCGAGCTAGGCGAGTGGGCCGATTGGGTCATTCTCGACACGCCTCCGCTGCTCGCGGTCGCGGATCCGGCGGCAGTGGCGCGCTGGGCCGACGGCGTGCTCATGGTAACGCGCGCGGGTGTGACTACGCGCGAAGCCGCCGCGAAGGGCGCGGAGATGCTCGAGAACGTTGGCGCGCGCATCGTGGGCTCCGTAGTGTGGGGCCTTGAGGGCGGCGCGGCGGGTGGGGGCTACTACGCTGGGTACTTTGGCGACTACTACTACGCTGATTACTACAACGCGCCAGAAAGTGGTCGCGCGGCCGCCAAGAAGGGTGGCAAGAGGCACGACTCGGGCGCGAAAGCGACGGTGAACGTGAGGTCTGCCGAGCAGTTCCCGCCGCCTGCGGTAGTCTACCTGCCGGAGATCTCGCCGATGCGCAAGTTCCTCGGCTTCGTGGGCCGCGTGATGGCCGGGCTACTCGGGTTCCTCGCTGTTGTGGTGGTCGCGGCACTTACAGCGTACTTCCTCGACCAGTACTTTGGGTGGGGGCTGCTCGATGTGGTTACCGGTGCGCGATAGCGTGCATTGGCGAAGAGTGGGTGCCGGACTCGGTTTGCACTCTTCCGAGCGGTGGTTGATTTGTGACACGGTTTGGCTGGTTGCGTCAAAGGTTGCCATTCCTCTTATCTTGATGCTAAGAGCAGCCACACTTTTGGCCAGTGGCATTTTGGTTGAACGAGCCGATCATCATGTTGCTACGGCACGCTAGCCAGTACCTGATTATCCGCCTACTGACCGGCCTTTTCGGGTTCGCGGGGCTTGCGGTATATACACGCTTGCTGTCGCCTGCCCAGTACGGTAGCTATACCCTGGTGATTGCGGCAGTTGGTCTCGGTAATGCGGTGCTGTTCCACTGGATGCGTGCGGCGTTGCTCCGGTTCCACCCAGCAGCTGGACAAGAGCTTAAGGATCTTGCCTCTACTACCTTAGGTGCCTTCATACTGCTCGTCGTAATGACGGGTGTAGCGGGAGCCGGGTCTGCTTTCTTCGTTCTGGACTCTCAAATTCGTCAATTGATCATGATTGGCATTCCGTTGCTCTGGGCGATGGCATGGATGGAAACCGTGCTCACGCTGAGTCGGATTCAGCTCAGGCCGATGCGGTACGGCCTACTGTCTGTCGCGAAGAGCGCATCTGCACTTCTTCTAGGAGCGGTCGGTGTTCTGGTATTTGAACTTGGCGAGCTCGGCCCGTTGCTTGGCTTGCTGGTTGCGGCTCTCTTGTTTGGTGCCGCAGGACTACGAGACTCGACATGGCAAGTGAGGCCGCGCCTGAATCGACAATGGCTTGCAAGGACACTGAGATACGGTTGGCCGCTTACAGCTACGTTTGCTCTTGTATTCGTAATCAGCGCATCTGATCGGTTCTTGATTGCAGCGCTACTGACCACCGCTGACGCCGGTGTCTACGCGCCGGCTTACGACCTTGCGAATCAGACGCTTACATCTCTGATGGTTGTAGTGAATCTAGCTGCGTATCCTCTTGCACTCAAGGCACTTGAAGCAGAAGGCGTAATAGCAGCACGTGATCAATTGCGGAACAATGCTACGTTGTTGCTGGCTGTTGGGTTGCCTGCGTGCATCGGCCTTATCCTTCTCTCTCCCAATATTTCGGCGGTACTCCTAGGTGAGGAGTTTCGCGAAGCAGCAAGTGTATTGTTGCCGCTGGTTACGGTTGCTACCTTCTTGTCAGGAGTGAGATCGTACTACTTCGATCTAGCATTTCAGATGGGCCACCGGACCATCGGTCAGCTGTGGGTGATGCTACCGGCCGCTATGGCTAACGTATTGTTGAATCTATGGTGGATTCCTTTGCACGGGCTTGTTGGTGCCGCGTGGGCTACTGTGGTTAGCTACGGTCTTGCGCTGCTCTTGAGTATCTTCCTCGGCAGAAGGGCTTTCGTGCTGGGATTCCCGTGGCATGATGCAAGCAAGGTGTTGATAGCTGCTGGAGGGATGGCTATCGCGGTCGCCCAGGTTTCGGACCAGTTGGGTGTCGTAGCGCTACTGGGCCAAGTGGCTCTAGGGGGCATTGTGTATGGCGGGTTGGTCATTCTCCTGAATGTCGCGAATTGCCGTGAACGGCTTTCGTGCAGCCTCGGAGGGTTGTCTTGAGTGAGCGGATAGCGATCTACATCCCCTCGCTTCGCGGCGGAGGCGCGGAACGGGTCATTGTTGGCCTCGCAAATGCCTTCGCGGATGCTGGGCACAAGGTCGACTTGGTTCTCGTTCGGGCAGAAGGCCCCTACATTGACCAAGTTGCAGAGAATGTCAGGGTTGTAGATCTGGGTGCATCTAGGGTGGCCTTAAGTCTACCAATGCTGGTGCAGTATCTGCGCCGCGAGCGTCCGGCCGCGATGCTCTCCGCGCTAGGGCATGCAAATGTCATCGCTGTTGTAGCTCGCAACATGGCTCGGGTCCCTTTGCGGCTGGTTGTTTCTGAGCACAGCACCGTGTCCGTTGCGGAGAAAAGCGCAAAGAGTGTCCCTGCGCGAGTAGTCAAGGTCATGCGCAAGCTCGCCTACTCGTATGCTGATGTCGTTGTTGCGGTTTCTCAGGGTGTAGCAGACGACCTTGTGGACTCAACAGGGGTCCCGCGGGATAGAGTGCATGTGATTTACAACCCTGTGGTAACCCCCACGCTTGTTGAGATGTGTCAACAGTCTATTGATGATCCGTGGTTCGGTCCGAGTTCCCCTCCGGTGATCTTGGGCGCTGGCCGATTGACCTTAGCCAAGGATTTCGAGAATCTGATTCGTGCATTTGCGCAGGTGCGCAGCAAGCGGGCTTGCCGGCTCATGATTCTTGGGGAGGGGGAATTGCGGCAAGAGTTGGAAAAACTCGCCTCAGACCTGGGTGTTCGATCTGACCTGGCGATGCCAGGCTTCGTCGTCAATCCGTATGCATACATGAAGAGAGCCTCAGTGTTCGTGCTGTCGTCAAGGTGGGAGGGCTTGCCGTCCGTGTTGATTGAGGCACTGGCGTGCGGATGTTCTGTCGTGAGCACCGATTGCCCGAGTGGTCCAGCGGAGATCCTGGAAGGAGGGCGCTGGGGGAGGCTAGTTCCGCCAGGGGACCCGGATGCACTTGCGAGCGAGATACTTGCCGCATTGATTGAGACCCCCTCAGACGACTTCGACATTCGGTCGTACACGGCTGGGGTATCGGCTGAGCGCTACATAGCGCTACTTCTGGGTCAATCATGAGCAGGATTGCATTCGGGGCTTTGTGTGTGTACGCGTTCGTGGTTCCCTGGGAAAACATGGTCATAATCCCGGGTCTAGGGACCGTTGCAAGAATGGTTGGTCTGGGGGTGTTTACAATAGGGCTCCTTGCGCTATTGGCGACGGGAAGAATCCGTGTGCACCGCCATCTTGTGTGGGGACTAGTGTTCGTACTCTGGAGTTGGGTCAGTCTCTTCTGGAGTATTCATCCGGCAATCACGGTTTCGATGGCGTTCACATATACCCAGTTGCTCATCGCTTCTGTGCTTGTTGTCCTGTACGTCGCTGATCAGGCGAGACTCGAGGCGTTGATGTTTGCATATGTTCTCGGTTCGTGGGTTTCAGCCCTTGGAACACTTGCTGCTTTCGTCGAAGGAACACAGGTAGTGTACGCGCGGTATGCAGCAATAGGTTTCGATCCTAACGACTTGGCAGTCTACTTGAATGTCGCCATTGTCATAGGCTGGTATGTTGGTGGGCGCAGCGGAGGCGTCATGAGACTTCTTTGCTGGGGGGTGATTCCTGTTGCGTTCCTTGCCGTCTTTCTGACCGGTTCTCGCTTAGGAGTGCTTGTTAGCGGGATGATCATCGCATGGGTCTTGTTGACTGGTATTGGGCTTGGTCGACGCTGGCGGTCCTGGGCTCCCGTATTGTTGGTCGCTCTGGCCTCTCTCTTCGTGGTTGATCTCGCGCATGACGGCTTCACTCGGGCAGCGACCATTCCTTACGAGATCCGCTCAGGAACGCTCGGAAATCGCATCCCAATCTGGAACGCAGGCCTGGAGGGTTTCTGGAATCGTCCGCTTATTGGCTTTGGTACCGGCACATTTCCATTTGTGGCCGAAAGGCTACTGGGGGGATTCCACTCAGCTCACAACGCCTTCTTGTCAGTCGCGGTCGGCGGCGGGGTTGTCGGTCTGCTTCTTTGGGTGGGGCTGGCTGCTTCGGCCCTTGGGCAGCGCTGTTTGTTGAGAGGCCCTTCTCGCGCCTACTGGGTTCTACTGGGAGCAGTTCTCGTAGTCAGCTCCTTCATTCTCAACCTTGAGGCGAGAAAGGTGACCTGGTTAGTGTTGTCCATGGCAGCGGCTGGCGGATCTTTGTGTGTGACTGTTCCCAAGGGCACCGAGCGCCCATGAAGGTTCTGCACGTAATCACGGGACTGAACGACGGGGGTGCAGAGTCAGCTCTGTATCGACTCATTATCGCCAGCAATCCAGAAGCTCATGTTGTAGTGTCTCTGATGGATGAAGGGAAATACGGTCGGCTGCTTGAGCGAGCCGGCAGCGTCGTGCATTGCTTGAGAATGCGAAAAGGGCGTTTGCGTGTGGATGCGCCCCTTCGTCTCTGGAAGATTATGCGAGCTGAGAAGCCTGACGTGGTGCAGACTTGGATGTACCATGCTGACCTAATTGGAGGGATTGTTGCGAAGGCTGCGGGCATTCGCCGCGTATGTTGGGGGGTGCACCATGCGCGCCTCGACAAATCAACCTCTTCTCGTGCAACACGCATGATCGCGCGGTTGAATGCAGTCCTCTCCTACGTCGTGCCTTCCACAATCATCTGTTGCGCCCAGAGTGCGCTTGATGCGCATCGGGACATAGGCTTCGCGTCTGACAAGATGATTGTTGTTCCGAACGGCTATAATCTGCAGCATTTTGCCCCAAGTGAGGCAGCTAGGGAGCGACTGCGAACAAATTGGGGCGTGGACGAAAAGGCAGCCGTGCTGGGCATGGTCGGCAGGTTACACCCAGACAAAGACCATGAGAACCTGCTTCAAGCACTTTCCGCCCTCGCGCGAAGAGGGGTTGTGTTCACGTGTGTCCTAGTCGGGAACGGCCTGGACTCAGCCAACCGTGGTATTCAAGAGCGGCTAGCAGCATGGAATGTCAATGACAGTGTGATGCTGTTGGGCAGACAAGAAGACATTCCAGCCGTCATGAACGCAATCGACATCCATGTGCTCTCATCGCGGACCGAAGCATTTCCTAATGTCATCTGTGAGGCAATGGCGTGTGGCACCCCATGTGTGACTACCGCTGTTGGCGACGCTCGAACCATTGTTGGCCAGACTGGCTGGGTTGTCCCCCCGCGAGATTCAGATGCTCTAGCTGATGCGATTGTGTCCGCTATCGAACTGATGAAGCGTGATAGCGATTGGACTCGCCGCAAATTTGAGTGCCGAGGAGTGATCGTGCAGCGTTACGACATCAAAGATATGGTCCAATCCTATCGCGCTGCATGGAGCGAGCAGGTGTAATTGTCGATGAAAGTGGTGATGCGGCGACGGTTGAGGATGAACTACTTATCGCGAACGAGCGGCACTGAGATATTTCTGTCGGGCACGGGAGAGTGGTCACGGGCTCTTGGACAACGAGGGAGAACTGCATGAGTCGATCGACAGTGCTCGTTACCGGCGGTGCAGGATTCATTGGATCCAACATTGTTGATGGATTGTTAGCTAGGGATCTGTACCGTGTCCGGGTACTTGACAACTTCGCCACCGGGCGGCGTGAGAACCTCACGCACTGCCTGGGTGACATTGAGCTGATTGAGGGAGACATCAGGGATCTCGAAACGGTCGAGGAGGCTGTTGCCGGCGTCGACATGGTTCTTCATCAGGCGGCCTTGCCATCGGTTCCCCGGTCGATTAAGGCGCCGGTGACGACCAACGATGTGAACGTCGGCGGTACGCTGAAACTGATGAGTGCGGCACACAAGGCGGGTGTGCGTCGGGTCGTACTCGCATCCTCTTCTTCGGTCTACGGGGACGGAGAGCAGCTCCCTAAGCATGAGGGCATGACCCCAAACCCTCGGTCACCGTATGCGGTGTCGAAACTTACATGCGAGCACTATACCCGTGTTTTTTCAGAGATCTACGGTATGGAAACACTAGCCATCCGCTACTTCAACGTATTCGGACCCCGCCAGGACCCGACTTCGCAGTACTCGGGTGTCATCGCCAAGTTCATGACTGCCGCACTCGAAGGAGAGCCATTCACTGTCCATGGAGACGGCACGCAGGCGAGAGACTTCACCTTTGTCGAGAATGTAGTGCGAGCGAACTTGCTTGCACTGGAAGCCGATAGCCTCGACGGGGCGGTGGTTAATGTCGCATGTGGCGTTCGAATCTCACTGCTTGAGCTCATTGAATCTCTGATTTCCCTTACCTCACACACAGGGGAGACCCGCTTTCTTGACGAGAGGGTTGGCGATGTTCGGTTTTCGCACGCCGCTATTGAACGCGCAAAGACCGTGCTCGGCTATGAGCCCTCAGTTTGCTTTAAGGATGGCTTGAGCCGGACGCTTGAGTGGTACGCAACGAACTGCCAGGTTAGGCCGACACGGTGACCGAACCCAATGATTCGAAACCTCAGCCGCCGCTAGCTCGGGGCCAAGACAGCTCGGTTATTTCAATATCGGGGCCAAAGCTTCTTTACTGTGTAACTGTTCCAATGAGCGCCGCAACACTACTTCGTGGCCAGATGGCCTACTTCGTGGAGCGGGGATGGGCCGTGCATCTCGCATGTGCGCCCGGCGCTGAGCTGTCTGCTGTTGCTGCACGTGAGGGAGTCGTGGTGCACGAGATCCCGATGTGTCGAGAGGTGTCAGTACTGCGCGACATGCGCTCGCTTTGCGCAATGCTGTCGCTCATTCGCAGCATACAGCCCGACGTCGTCAACGCAGGAACGCCTAAGGCAGGACTCATCGGGATGATATCGGCTTACCTGCTGCGGGTGAAAGGCCGGGTCTACGTGATGCGCGGTCTTCGCTTAGAAGGAGCCAAGGGAATCAAGCGGGCCGTTCTCGCGATGACGGAACGAATTTCATGTAGTTGCGCCAGTGTTGTCATCTGTGTAAGCCATAGCCTTCGTAGCGAAGCGGTTGCATCAGGAGTGGTTGCGGAGCGGAAGGCGCACGTTATTGGGGCGGGTAGCAGCAATGGTGTCGACTGTGCTCGATTCACTGTGGACACTTGTACGTCTGACCTCGTTCAGTCGATGCGAACGGAGCTGGATCTTCCTGAAGGTACCCCAACGGTCGGTTTCGTTGGACGACTGACAAGAGACAAGGGTGCGGTCGAGTTGCTTGAGGCTTTTGATCATCTGTACTCCGAAGACCACTCAAGGCGACTGCTCATCGTAGGGGAGGTGGAGCGTCAGGATGCCTTGCCTTCCCAGACGATGCGGATGCTTCAGCGCCATGAAGGCATAATCAGAGTGGGATTAGTAGATGAGACGGCACCTTACTACCAGTTGATGTGTGTACTGTGTTTACCGACCCATCGAGAAGGCTTCCCTAACGCCCCACTCGAGGCTGCCGCCTCAGGAATACCAACCGTCACCACGACTGCGACCGGCGCTCGTGATGCTGTCGTCGATGGTGAAACGGGGCTTGTCGTTTCGCCAGGCGATTCCGAGGAGTTGACTGTTGCACTTCGCTTGATGTTGGAGAATCCCGACCGAGCGCGCTCTATGGGAGAATCGGCCCGGAGGCGCGTTGTCGAGGAGTTCGCTCAGGCACGCATTTGGACCGGGCTTGAGGCAATCTATCGAGAAGTACTGGAAGCCTGAACACCGGTAACCCGTGGAGCACAAGGTGAACTCGACTATGAAGCGCCTCCTGGACACAGTGCTCGTCGCTATCGGCCTACTGTTGCTCAGTCCGCTGCTGTTGGCCCTGATGTTTCTAGTTCGTCTACGACTCGGCTCCCCCGTACTTTTCGTCCAAGAGCGTCCAGGCAAGAACGGCCGCCTCTTTCGCATGTACAAGTTCCGCACGATGACGAGCGAGAGGGGTCCTGACGGCGTACTGCTTCCCGATGCGGAGCGCCTCACGCGCCTCGGGCGCTTCTTGCGCTCCACCTCACTGGACGAACTTCCTGAGCTTTGGAACGTGCTCAGGGGCGATATGAGTCTGGTCGGGCCTCGGCCGCTACTGCCCGAGTATCTGGACCGCTACACACCCGAGCAGGCACGTCGGCACGAAGTCCGTCCGGGCATCACCGGCTGGGCGCAGGTCAACGGGCGCAATGCACTATCATGGGACGAGCGGCTGGCTCTAGACGTGTGGTACGTCGACAACCGGTCGTTCATGCTTGACATGAAGATTCTCTGGATGACGGCAGGACAAGTGCTTTCGCTGCGGGGCGTAAACGCCGAGGGACACGCGACGATGCCTGAGTTCCGTGGGAGTGACGAGCGTGCTAGCGAGTAAGACGATGGAACAGTCGGGCTACCGAGGGGTGCAACTGGCGTGAGGATCGCGGTGATTGGTGCTGGAGGGCACTCCAAAGAGGTCGCGGACCTCATCGTGGCGTGCGGACACAGCCTCGCTGGGTTCCAGGACGACGCAATGAGAGGCGTGCATGAGCCCACGGGCGCTCCTGTCGTTCCTGACGTTGTGAAGATCAAGTTCGATGGTCTCACGATAGCGATAGGCGAAGTCACCGCACGGCGGCGCGTGCACGATTCCCTCGCTCATGCGGATCTTCTGGTTTCGCTCGCGCATCCCTCGGCAAGTCTTAGTCCTTACGCGAGCATCGGCAGGGGCGTGCAGACAATGCAGAACGTCGTTGTCAACGCTGGCGCAAAGGTCGCAGACAACGTCATCTTGAACGTGGGATGTCTCGTTGCCCACGACAGCGTTGTAGGTGCCCACTGTCACATCGCTCCAGGTGTGCTGCTTCTGGGCGGCTGTTCAGTGGGGGAGGCGAGCTTCTGTGGCGCGGGGGCGGTAGTGTTACCGGGCGTACGCGTCGGTGCGGGATGCACGATCGGTGCGGGTGCGGTCGTTACCGCGGATGTGCCCGATGGCGCTACTGCGGTCGGCGTTCCCGCGCGTGTCATCGCGGTGGATGATGATGCCCAGTAGCTGGCCCACATTCGGTCCTGACGAGATCGGCGCCGCGCAAGCGGTGTTGCGCTCGGGCCGCGTCAACTACTGGACCGGCGGCCAGGGTCGCGCGTTCGAGAAGGAGTTCGCGGCCTACCTGGGCGTGAAGCACGCGATTACGCTTGCCAACGGCACCGTGGCGCTCGAGCTGGCGCTGCGTGCTTTCGGCATAGGGCCGGGTGACGATGTCGTGGTGCCCGCACGCACCTTCATCGGGACGGCGACCGCGGTCGTTGCGGTGGGCGCTCGGCCGCTGGTGGCCGATGTCGATGCGGACTCTGGAGTGGTGACGGCCGAGACGCTCGGCGAGGCGATGACGTCGGACACGAAGGCGGTCATTGTCGTGCACCTCGGCGGGTGGCCGTGCGATATGAGCGCGATCATGGCGCTTGCACGGGAACGGGACGTGAAGGTCATCGAGGACTGCGCGCAGGCGCATGGCGCGCGGTGGCAGGGGCGTTTGGTGGGAAGTTTTGGACATGCGTCGGCGTTCTCGTTTTGTCAGGACAAGATCATGACCACGTGTGGTGAGGGCGGGATGCTCGTCAGCGACGACGAGAACGTCTGGCGCAGCGCGTGGGAGTACAAGGACCATGGACGTGACTTCGACGCCATGCGGGCCGCAACGGCCAAGCCGGGATTTGAGTTCAAGTGGCTCATCGGCTCGTTTGGCACGAACTGGCGAATGACCGAGGTGCAGGCGGCGGTGGGACGCGTGCAGATTCGCAAGCTCGGGCAGTGGGTTGCAGACCGCAGGCACAACGCGGCCGTGCTCGACGAAGCACTGGCGAAGGTGCCGGGTCTGCGAGTCGCGGTGCCGCCCGCCAGTGCCTACCACGCATACTACAAGTACTACGCGTACGTCAGGCCGGAGGCGCTGCTGCCCGGGTGGGATCGTTCGCGTATACTCGATGAGGTCAACGCGCGAGGCGTCGTCCTCACGCAGGGATCGTGCCCGGAAATCTATCTCGAGCGCGCGTTCGTGGAGCGGGGCTGGGGTCCGGCGGAGCGCCTGCCCGTCGCCAGAGCGCTCGGCGAGACCTCGGTAATGTTGCAGGTGGATCCCACGCTCACCAAAAACGACATGCGACATGCGGCTGACGTCATGGCGGACGTGATGCGTCAGGCGACAGAAGACGCGACCTAGCCGACGGGGGACCAAAGGAATGCCGCAGGGGAACTGGCTTCTCAAGGCCAAGCAGCGGGTGCATACGTCGCGTCGCGTACAGATACTTATGTTGATGCTCGCCGATGCCACCGTTGTGGTGGTGGCCGTCGCGCTCGCGTACTTTGCGCGCTTCGAGGGCTCGGTACCCGAGGTGTTCAGGCGCTACCTGTGGGAGTACATGGCGGTAGCGGTCGTCGTGTTCATCGGCATGTTGCTGCTAAACGGCCTCTACAATATGGTGCTGCGGCACGTCGGCGTGTACGCGATAGCGCGATTGACGTTGGCGGTGGGGCTCGCGATGGCCGTGTTGTTCGCGCTCAATGTCGCTCTCACGCCGATCCAAGGCACGAGGCTCGTACCGTTTGGAGTCGTGTTCATCACGGGGGTCATCGCGTTTGTGGGACTTGGCGCTTTGCGGACCATGGGGCGCCTGTGGGTGGTCATGAGTCAGGCGGGCATGCGCAGCGGTACGCGGGTACTCATCGTGGGCGCGGGTGACGCCGGCTCACTTCTGCTGCGCGACATCGAGAATCGGCCCGACCTTGGCATGTACGTGGTGGGCTTCGTTGACGACGACCCGCGAAAGCACGGCATGACTGTGCACGCGGCGCGTATCCTCGGTCCGATATCGGCGCTCGAAGAGGTTGTCCGGGAGCATGGCGTCGACGAGATATTTGTCGCCATCCCATCGCTTACGCCTGCGCGCAAGCGTGAAGTGCTCGACCTGTGTACGCGTGCGGGCGTAAAGACGCGTATCATCCCCGGATTCGTGGTCGAAGAGCAGTTCAAGGGATTGAGTGACCTGCACCAGGTGACTGTGGACGACCTCCTCGGCAGGGAGCCGGTCGAGATCGACGTTGAGCTCATATCGAGTACGCTCACCGGCAAGGTGGTGGCGGTGACGGGGGCCGCCGGATCGATTGGTTCAGAGCTGTGCCGCCAGATCGTCAAGATGCAGCCTGAGCGATTGCTCCTGCTCGAGATCGACGAGTCGCGCCTCTACGAGATGTACCTCGAGATCGAGGCGACGTGGCCGGGTGTCGCGCGTATGCACATCTGCGACGTGCGCGACGACCGCAAGATCGACCGCATCTTCGCTGCGACGCCACCCGGCGTCGTCTTTCACGCGGCGGCCTACAAGCACGTTCCGCTCATGGAGGCCGAGCCCGCTGAAGCCGTGCGGGCGAACGTGATCGGCACGATGAACGTGCTTGCTGCGTGCGCGCACCACGAGGTGGAGCACTTCGTGCTCATCTCCACTGACAAGGCGGTCGAGCCCCGCAACGTCATGGGCGCCACCAAGGCCGTCGCCGAACGCGTCATGCTCGAGGCGGCCCGCAACGGTCTGCGCGCGACTGCGGTGCGTTTTGGCAACGTGCTTGGCTCGCGAGGCAGCGTTGTTCCGATATTCGAGGAGCAGCTTCGCAACGGAAGGCCTGTTCGCGTCACCCACCCGGACGCCACGCGATACTTCATGACCATTCCGGAGGCGGCTCGGCTCGTCTTGCAGGCCCAAGCGATGAGCGACGGAGGCGACATCTTCGTGCTCGAGATGGGCGAGCCGGTGAAGATCGTCGAACTGGCGCGTCGCATGATTGTACTGAGCGGCGTGCCAACCACGATTGAGTTCACAGGCTTGCGCCCTGGAGAGAAGCTGCATGAGATCCTCGTGCAGCCCGATGGTGATCTCTTGCCCACCGAGTGTCCCGCTGTGGTGCGACTGAGCTGTCTGCCGTGGATAAACGGGGAGTTATCTGGCCGCATCGCGACGCTCGCGCGCGAGGCGCGTATCGGCGACGACGCTGGGGTGTTGGTGCCGCTGCTGTGCGAGCTTGCCGCCGCCTCGATCGGGGAGCCGCTCGATGGGTGCGAGATGGAGGAGAACGCTCGGCGGCTTCGAGTACGGTCCTGGTGAGGCAACTCGGCTGCTTGCGTCCCACCCACCCGAACGCTACCCTGGGGCATTCACAGGAACCGGCCGACACGGGCCGGATGCGCGCTGACCATGGTGCCGGAGGGAGTCTGTCCAATGCTCATGTATCTTTCGGCCGCCGCAGGCCTGGTGTTGCTGTTCGGCGGCGGCGAGTTCCTCGTGCGCGGCGCGGTCCTGATCGCGCGGCGCTTCGGACTCTCTTCGCTCCTTATAGGAATGACAGTCGTCGCGTGGTGCACATCCGCACCCGAGCTCATCGTAAGCTTGAGCGCCGCGCTTGAAGGCGCGTCTGATATCGCTGTCGGCAACATAGTTGGCAGCAACATCTTCAACATCCTCGTGGTGCTCGGTGTCTCCGCGGTCATCACCCCTATACTCGTGAACCCGCGCGCGTTGAGACGTGACACTGCGGTGATGCTGGCCTCGGCGCTTGCGCTTGCGCTCATCGTCGTCACGGGTGATATCGGACGGATTCCCGCCGCCCTGCTGCTTCTCGGCCTGGGCGTTTACGTAGTGTTCTCGTACCGGTCGGAGGTGCGCAATCCTTCGCTCCCATCGGCTGCCTATCATGAGCACGGGGCGGACGACGTACCTGCCACCGGTTCCCCGCTTGCAGGAGCCGCTTTCCTGATAGGGGGCCTTGCTGCACTCGTCATCGGCTCGAGGCTCCTCGTGGACGGGGCATCGGAGATCGCTCGCAATTACGGCGTGCCCGAAGCAGTGATCGGACTGAGCCTTGTTGCGGCCGGTACGTCCCTGCCTGAACTGGCGACGAGCATAGTGGCCGCCATTCGCCGCCATCCCGACGTGGCGGTGGGCAACGTTGTGGGCAGCAACATCTTCAATATCCTCGGGATTCTCGGCGTGACCGGGCTCGTGAGTCCTATGGTGGTCGCCGAGCAGATCGCATCGATCGATGTGTGGATCATGGTGGGGACGTCGCTCCTCTTGGCGCCTCTGCTCGTCTGGCGCGGAAACGTAGGCCGCAGCGTCGGGCTCGTCTTCATCGCCGCGTACGTTGGCTACCTGGTGTTCCTGTTCTAGGGAGCGCCCCAGCGAAGTCCCCTGTCGGTGCCGCCCGCTATACTCGGACCATGGGGCGACCGTCTGGCTCCAACCTACATTGAGCTGAGGATGGCCTCGGTCTCACTCAGGGTGATCTCGAACGACTGCTTGGCGTGGGAGAGAAGACTGTGGGCCGTACCGCAAGGGCTGACGTATCTCACGCGCCAACTCCTTCCATCTTGCGTGTGTCGCCGTCTGACTCGTCTTCCTGTGGCTGAACTGGCGGTACTCGCGCGCGATGAAGCCTACTGTGGAGCGTGAGTTTCATGGCATGAACTTACCACATATGGTAACCTATTGCCATGAAACGCGAAGAACTCCTGGCGATAGTGGGCGACGAGCCTGTCTTCACGACGGGCATGCTCCTCGGCCCCGGTTCAGACGTCCGCAATGTGCACAAGCAGTTGTCCCGCTGGACGTCCGACGGGTTCGTGGTGCAGCTGCGGCGTGGCGTGTACGCGCTGTCGGAGCCGTACCGGCGCACAGAGCCTCATCCCTACGAGGTCTCGAACACGTTGGTGCCCGGTTCGTACGTGAGTCTCGAGACCGTGCTCGCCGATGCCGGACTGATCCCGGAAGCGGTCTTCGTCACGACAGCGTTAACCACCGGCAGGCAAGCATCTCGTAAGACGCCGTTTGGTACGTTCGTGTATCACCATGTGAAGGAGTCGCTGTTCTGGGGATACGAACACGTGGAGCTTTCCGGCGGCAGGTTTGCGTTCGTGGCGACGCCGGAAAAGGCGCTCCTCGACCTGGCGTACCTGCGAACCGGCTCCAACAATCCCGCGTTCGCCCGTGAACTGCGACTGCAGCACCTCGACGAGATCGACGCATCGAGACTCATGGAGCACGCGGAGAGATTCGCGAGCCCCAAGGTGGCACGCTTCGCGGCGAACGTGGTCGGTCTCGCGTGGATCGAGCGAGAGGAGTTCACAGAGTGAAGGAGTACCTGGCGAGTGTCGTCAGCGGGGTTCCTCGGCAGGCGGCGACCAACGTGATGCGTGAGTATCTGCAGGCGCGGGTACTCCAAACGTTGCAGGACCGAGGTGCCTGGGAGTACCTCGCCTTCCACGGCGGCACCGCGTTGCGGTTCCTCTACGCGATCCCCCGGTTCTCGGAAGATCTCGACTTCGCTCTGGAGGTAGATGCCGCGAAGTACGACTTCACGGCGCTGCTTGAGGCGGTGCGCACGCGGTTCGAGCGCGAGGCGTATAACGTGACCTTGAAGGTTGCCACCAAGACCACCGTCAACAAGGCGTTCGTCCGCTTCGTAGGGCTCGAACACGAGCTGGGACTCAGTCCGCAACGGGACAAGACGTTCTCGGTCAAGATCGAAGTGGATACCAACCCGCCGGCTGGTGCCGTCGTCGAGGTCACGACGGTGCGCAGGTACGCGACACTCAGGCTTGCTCACCACGATCGCTCATCGCTCCTCGCCGGCAAGATCGCCGCGTTGCTCCTGCGAGAATG
The DNA here is from genome assembly GCA_018333995.1 of Clostridiales bacterium. Taxonomy (NCBI): domain Bacteria; kingdom Bacillati; phylum Bacillota; class Clostridia; order Eubacteriales; species Clostridiales bacterium. The sequence goes on from JAGXSG010000007.1 coordinate 76,369, forward strand.
GATCAAGGGCAGGGACGTCTACGACCTTGTGTGGTACCTGAGCGACCCAAGCTGGCCGGAACCCAATGAGGTGTTGCTCGCCAACGCGTGCGTGCAGGCGGGTCGGACGGAGCTTGCGCACGAGGGCGCGTGGAGGTCTGCTCTGTACGCGAGGATGAGGGAGGCGCCGTGGGACCACGTGCTCACCGATGTCGAGCGCTTTCTCGAGCGCGACGCCGACCGCTGGATGCTCGAGCGTGAGACCGTGCTCGGGGTGTTGAGGCAGCGAGGGGTGGGAGAGGGGCAAGAGGCGTAAGCGATTCTCGGCGGCGCTCTTCGCGTACCTATCCCTCTTGTGCGAAAAGGAATACCACGCTACTATTGGGCGCGCGATCCCCTCTCGCTTGGCTGACGAGGGGTGTGGCGTGGCACATGCAGGGAAGCGTGAGAAGTTTGGCGCGCACTATCCGCTACGCGTGATACAAGAACGGATTGCAGAGGGTCACTACGTGATTCCTCGGCGGGTGCGACGATACATGGATCGGCGTGAGTGGACCGAAGCGGACTTGCGGGCATGTGTTCAGGCGCTCGATTCTTGCGACTTGCACAAGTCACAGGAGCACCTCGAACGCCCAGGTGTGTGGCTCGACATCTACCGGCCGACGTTCGATGGGTGTCGTCGCTATCTGAAACTCACGGAGACCGAGGACGGGCATAGTCTTGTGGTTCTAAGCTTCTGTGCTGATGGTGAAGCCCATTAAGGGGTGTGACATGGCGACAATGACGGTGGGTCCGGCGTGTCCGATCTGTGGCGCGCGGTCGATCGTTTCGACAAGCGAACCAGTGACGGTCGAACTGCGCACGGGCCGCTACACGGTCAGCGGGTTCGACTACGAGCGCTGCACCGCGTGCGCAGAGGAATTCCATCCAGCGGGTCAGACGGATGCGATACGGGCGGCAGCTTCCAAGCTCGCGCGCGAGGAAGCGGGCCTTCTTCGCCCCGACGAAATCCGCGAGCTGAGGATGAACCTCGGTCTCACTCAGGGTGATCTCGAACGACTGCTTGGCGTGGGAGAGAAGACCGTGGGCCGTTGGGAGCGCGGCCTCTTCGTTCAGAGCAAGACCGCCGACACGCTCATGAGGCTGCTTCGAGCGCATCCGGAGCTGGTAGGGGAGACTGGCTTCGTCGCGCGCGAGGGACGCGGGCCGTACCGCAAGGGCTGACGTATCTCACGCCCCAACTCCTTCCATCTTGCGTGTAGTGTTCAGTGCGGGGTGTCGGCAGCCTGGACGATGTCAGAGCGCTCCGGTAGGGTAGAGTAGATTGAGGGCGCGCCATACGCCGTGCGCGAGGGTTCGGATGGAGGGGAGTGAGGGGAATGGCTCGCTCGAAGCGAGATAGTATCTTTTCCGTCGTTGCGCGCGGGCTGCTGTGTGCCGCTCTGGTTGTGACTGTGGTGCCTGCGGTTGCGCCCGCGGTTGCGTCGCAAAGTGTTGTCGCGGGTGAGTCCGCCGTCGGCGTAAAGCAGGCGCGTCTCGCAGACGCTTTGGTGCGGGATGACTTGACGGGTGGTATGACCGCTCTTTCGGTGCCCGAGTTCTCCTCGGCGGTGCCGATAGGCCCTGGCGCAACGGTCGGCTTGCTCGCCGCGGACGAGGCCTCGGACGTTTACAGCATTACTCTCAGTGCCGATCAGCGCGTCGCGATCGAGCTTACCGGTGTGTCGGGTACGAACTTCGACCTCTACCTTTACCGGCAACCTCACTCCTTGGGCGTTGTTGCTTCCTCTTTGCTCGACGCGTATCCCGAGCGCATCGTCTACGACGTGCGCGCGCCGCACGCGGGGACGTACTACGTTGTAGTCGAGCGATTCTCAGGGATCGGCGCCTACACGCTCAACGTTGCTACCGCAGCGGCGCCTGTCTTAGGGCCCATTCACTCGATTCCTGGTGTGACGTACACACCGCCATCGGTGACCGGACAGCTCGATCGGGGAACCGAGCCCGATCACGTCTACGCGATCGAGGTGGCTGGCGGACAGCGCCTGTCGGTTGCCATGTCCGCTACCGGAGGAGATGCGGACGTATTTTTGTTCGGACCCGGTGCGACCGACGTCACGACCGACACCCCGGTCGCCGGAGCGGCGACACCGGACAATCCTGAGTTTCTCTTCTACGACGTGCCTCTCGGTGCTGGCGGCACGTACTACCTGAACGTGTGGGCGGCCTCAGGTTCGCCCTTGTATGAACTCTCGGCAACCGTTGCGCCCACGCCTGCTCCCGGTGCCGAGGCAGAGATTCCCGGGGTCGCCGTGAGCGCCTCGCCCGTGGTGAACGCGTTGGGTAGCACCGGGGCCACGTATGTCTACGCGCTGCCCGCCGCCCTCGTTGGCGAGCGCATCACGCTCTCGCTTTCGGGTGAGAGCACCACAGACTTCGACCTTCGCTTGTTCGCGCCTGGCACTGCGTCGGTTCACACCGGTTTGCCGGTCGCGCAAAGCAGGCTCCCATACTATCCTGACGTGATCACATATGATGTTCCGGTAGGCGCAGGCGGCGTCTACTACGTTCAGGTTAGCTCGTTTCGTGGCGCTGGTGCGTTTGCTCTCACGTGGTCGATTGGCCCGCGCACGCACGCCTCGGTGCAGCGCCTCTCAGGACAGGATCGTTACTTAACCGCCGTCGATATCTCGCGCAAAACGTTTGCAGCGGGGTCGTGTGAGACAGTCATTCTCGCGACGGGTGCTGACTTCCCCGACGCCCTTGCTGCGTCTGGTCTTGCCGGAGCGTACGGCTCTCCGGTACTGCTTACCCCGCGCACGGGTCTGCCTGCTGAAGTCCTCGCTGAGATGACCCGTCTTGGTGCGAAGAGGGTTCTCATCATCGGGGGTACCTCGGCAGTAGGTGCGGACGTCGAGACGGCGCTGAGAAGCGAGTTTGGCCGTGTCAACGTCGAACGCGTCTGGGGTTCTGATCGCTTTGCGACTGCAGCTGCCGTCGCTTCGGCGACGATCGCGGAAGTCAACCGCGCGGGACTCGACTGGAACGGTATCGCGTTCATCGTCCGTCACGATGGTTTCGCTGATGCGCTCGCGGTTGCTCCGCTTGCCTACGCACGCAAGATTCCGGTGCTCATGACACGTCCGCTCGGTCCCCTCAGTTCCAGCACACGCACGGCGCTTACCTCTATCAAAGCCGAAGAGGCCCTCATGGTTGGCGGAACAGCGGCCATCGCCGATTCGGTCGCCACGGAGCTTAGAGGTGTTACTGGCATCCAGCGGGTCGACCGTATCGGCGGCAAGGATCGATTCGAGACTGCGGCAAAGGTTGCCGAGTACGCGCTCAGGTTTCACTGGGCTGACACCGGCGTAGTAGGGGTAGCAACTGGCCGCGGCTTCGCCGACGCGCTTTCCGGCGGCTCGTCTGCCGGTGCGGCTGGCGGTGTCCTGCTGCTAACCAACACCGGCTCGCTACCAGTGCCGAGCTCGGGCTTCCTGCAGACACACCGTCACCGGATTAACGCCGTACATGTGTACGGTGGCACGTCCGCGGTTTCCAACGACGTTGTCGACGAGATCTCACGCATCGCTCCGTAGCGAACTGATACCATCGGTACTGCCAGTTGCCGTTACGAGAGGAATCACATGCGGCTGATCGTCGTTGTCGGCGCGCGCCCCAACTTCATTAAGGTGGGACCGCTCATGCCCGCGTTTGCCTCGGCCGGGATTGAGGCGCGCCTCGCACACACCGGTCAACACTACGACGCCGCCATGAGCGACGTCTTCTTCACCGACCTCGATATCCCTGAGCCCACGTGGTTTCTCGGCGTAGGGTCGGGAACGCACGCGGTGCAGACTGGCAAGGCGATGATGGCGCTCGAGGAGCTCTTCATCGCCGAGAACCCCGATGCCGTCATGGTCGTGGGCGACGTGAACTCCACGCTCGCTGGAGCGCTTGCCGCGAGCAAGCTGCACATCCCGGTCGTCCACCTTGAGGCGGGTCTGCGTTCCGGCGACATGTCGATGCCCGAGGAGATCAACCGCCTCGTCGCCGACCAGCTTTCCGCTATGCATCTCACGCCTGGGCGCGACGCCGACGATAACCTTGTGGCCGAAGGTGTAGAACGCCGCCGCATTCACTTTGTCGGCAACATCATGGCCGAGAGCGTGCTTCGCAATGCCGTCCGGGTCGAAAGCCGCGAAGTGTGCCGCGGCTACGGGCTCGAGCCGGGATCCTACGTGCTCGCGACGGTGCACCGGCCGGAGAACACCGACCACCCCGAGCGGCTCGCCGCCATTGCGAGCGCGTTCATGGCGATAGAACTACCGGTGCTCTTTCCGGCACATCCGCGCACGAAACCGCTGCTTGCCTTGGCTGGACTCACCGATGAGGCGCGCACGTACGTGGTTGACCCCGTTGGCTACCTCGACATGCTCGCGCTTCAGCGCGACGCTGCCGCTATCGTGACTGACTCTGGAGGTGTGCAGGAGGAGTCGTGTGTGCTCGGCACGCCGTGCGTGACCGTGCGACGCAACACTGAGCGCGGCATTACCGTCACCGTGGGCGCGAACCGGCTCGTGACCGCGGAGACGTCGGCGGTTCTCACCGGTATCGAAGATGCACTCGCCTCGTCGCGCGACTGGGAGCGCCCGGAGCGATGGGATAGTGAGGTCGCCGGGCGGGTGGTGGCAGCACTCCAGGGCGGCATAATTCCACTTCAGGGATTGGATGCTTGATGTGGCGCGCATGAGGATCTGTGTCACTGGGGGCGCAGGCTACATCGGTTCGATCACCGCGCGTCACCTGATCGACTCCGGGCACGATGTCGTGGTGCTCGACTCACTGGTGCGTGGGCGCGCCGAGGCGGTCGACCCGCGCGCGCGATTCGTGCGTGGCGACATCGGCGACATTACCGCTCTCGACGACGCGCTACCCGGTTGCGACGCCGTGATGCACCTCGCGGGTCTCATCGAGGTTGCCGAGTCGCAGCGCGAGCCGGGTGCGTACTTCGACGTCAACACCGCTCGGCCGGTGCTCATGCTCGAAGCGATGAGACGCCACACCATCCCCGCCATTGTGTTTAGCTCCACAGCGGCGGTCTACGGCGAGCCCGAGAGCGTTCCCATCATCGAGGACGCCCCCACTCGGCCAATCAACACCTACGGCGCCACTAAGCTCATGTTCGAGCAGATGCTTGACGCCTACGGAACCGCTCACGGAATCAGGTCTGTCCGCTTCCGGTACTTCAACGTCGCGGGCGCGTGGCCGGACGCCTCTCTCGGCGAGGCCCACGATCCTGAGACCCACATCATTCCGCGCATCTTGCAGGCCATGGGAAGCGGGCAACGCGAGTTCGAGGTATTTGGCGACGATTACTCCACGCCCGATGGCACGTGCGTCCGCGATTACATCCACGTGTGCGATCTTGCCGAGGCGCACCGTCTTGGCCTCGAACACCTTCACGCCGGCGGTGATGGTGGCGTCTTCAACCTCGGCAACGGACAGGGCTACTCCAACCTCGAGGTGGTTCGCGCCTGCGCCGAGGTCACCGGAGTCGACATTGAAGTACGCACCGGGCCGAGGAGAGCGGGTGACCCGGCCGTGCTTGTCGCCTCGGCGGATCGTGCGCGTGCGGAACTCGGCTGGATACCGGCGCGCGGCGAGCTGCATACCATGATCGCCGACGCATGGCGGTGGCACAGCGTTAGCCCACAGCGTTAGCCTCTGGAACTCACGTGTGGGAATGGTAGAATGACTTTCGCCGCCAACGCGGCACCCAAGCGGGCGATTAACTCAGCGGGAGAGTGCTACCTTCACACGGTAGAAGTCACTGGTTCAAATCCAGTATCGCCCACCATGGATCACAGTGCGCCCCTTCGGGGTCTCCGCGGAGATATTCGAAGGGGCGTTTTAGCTGGTAGGAGCCGATAGCGCAGTCGGTGAGCTCGGCGTTCAAAACTGCGGCATTGAGAAGGTGGCGCTTGCCTTCGGTGTCAGCTGTCGCGAACTGCGACCATGCGCTCGTCGCGGCCCTGGCTACCGCCTCGACCTGCCAGTAACGTTTATTTCGCAGACGACTCCTTGCGCCGCACGCCATGCGGGAGTTTCCAGGTGGGAAGGTCCATGAGAGCTTGGGCAGCACCCGACCACAGCCACGCTCGCCTTGACCCGAGAAGCACCCTGGTCACGCATGATCTTGTTGCCAGATGCTGTTATGCGGACTACGTACTCATCGTTAGTCAGATGACCCCGAAGGATTGACTAGTTGTAGCCTGTGGAATACACTCGTCGTGTGATTGAGATTCGCAGAACAGACGAGTTCGACGAGTGGCTGGCGCGGCTCCGCGACGCCCAGGGCAGGCAGCGCATCCTCGCGCGGATCACCCGGCTCTCCTTCGGGAACCCCGGAGACGTGAAGCCGGTCGGCGATGGAGTGAGCGAGATGCGCGTCCCGCACGGCCCCGGGTACCGCGTGTACTTCACTCGGCGAGGCGAGCTGTTTGTGGTCTTGCTCATAGGCGGGGACAAGTCCTCGCAGGATAAGGACATCGCCAAGGCCAAGCAGTTGGCCGCCGGACTCGGAGAGGATGACTGAGATGGCGCACACGAAGACGAAGCTGTTCGACGCAGTCGACTACCTCAAGACCGAAGACGATATGATCGGCTACCTTGAGGCCGCGTTCGAGGAAGACGATCCACGTGTGGTTGCGGCTGCTCTCGGCGACATCGCCCGGGCCAAAGGAATGAGCCAGGTGGCGCGCGAGGCCGGACTGGGGCGCGAGTCGCTCTATAGGTCGCTCTCTGCTGAGGGTAACCCTGAGCTCGGCACGATCATGAAGGTCATGCGCTCACTAGGACTGAGTCTCCACGCTCGTAGGTGCGCTTAGCCGTCAATGACTAACAAAGGCATCGACGCAGACAAACCGGTCGTGTGAGGTATTCGCGACTTGGAATCCAGGCGTGGCCGGATTGCTGGTCATACCTAGCACGTTGGACATGCAAGAGACTGGGCACCACCGCAGCTACGATGTATACTCACGATGTACATTCATCGGAGGTGCATCATGCGGCGAACTCAGATCTACCTTACGGATCGTGAGCAGAAGGCGGTCAAGGCGATCGCGCGACGCCTGGGCACGACCCAGAGCGAAGTGATTCGCACAGCAGTCGACCGGTTCATCGACCGCGAGAGTTCGGCGGGTCGGCTCGATTTGATTCGCAGCGCGAAAGGACTGTGGAGGGATCGCCAGGACTTGCTTGACGCAGATGCTTTGCGAAGCGAGTGGGATCGGCTGGATGCTGGGGCTGACCGCTCATGACGACGAAGCGCCTCCTTCTCGACACTGATGTGATCATTGAGTACCTGCGCGGGCGCGACGAGGCGATCCGGTACGTGGAATCCCTGGAAGACGAACTGTACGTCTCGGCGATCACGGTGGCGGAGTTGTACTCGGGCGCGAAAGGCATCGATGAGGAGGAGGCGCTCGAGCGGTTCCTCGACGCGTTCGAGGTCATCCCGGTTGACCGGGCGCTCGCCCGTCTCGGAGGTATCTGCAGACAGCGCTACCGACCGGCCCACGGCACCGGACTCGCTGATGCGATTGTCGCCGCATCGGCCGATTCCGTTGGTGCGGTGCTCGTGACGTTCAACAAGCGACATTTCTCCATGATGAAGGACGTGGTCGTTCCGTACAGTCGCAGTTGAGTGATGTCGAACACGCGCATCAGGCCTGCGCGCACGAGAGTGGCAGGCAGAATGGTTGTAACCCGAGGGCACCCTCTGAGCCCGCCACTGATCTGGCCGCGGCTGCAGGTCAAGCCTAATGCGTTCGACTACACCAGCGGACGAGCTGTTGCGAAGGATAGGTGAGCGATCATGAGTACCATCAGTCTGCGTCTGCCCGAGTCGCTGCACAACAAGGTGCGCGAACTCGCAAAAGAAGAGAACGTCTCGATCAACCAGCTCATCACTACCGCGCTCGCGGAGAAGATGGCGGCGCTCATGACGGTCGCGTACCTCGAAGAGCGCGCTACCAGTGGTGACCGGGCTAAGTTCGAGCGCGCCATGGGCAAGGTTTGCGATGTCGAGCCGGATGAAGCAGACGTCTGATCAGTAGAACAAGCATCAGCGGGCGGCAGCGCGCGCGGGAATCAAGCCTGCGGGTGGGCCACCGCTCACTCGCCGCGCGTTAGCGACACGAGTAATTCGAGTCCGGACGCGCGAGACTCCCGTAAGCGAACGCGCTCTCTTGACGTGAGTCACCATCGTGTACACAATAGTGTCACGATTGGAGGCACATCATGAAGTTCATCAGCGTCCGGGATCTCCGCGGAAAGTCTGCTGACATCTGGCGCGACCTGCCGGATGAGCGCGAGATGGTCGTCACCAGCAATGGGCGACCCGTCGCCATATTGGCAGCGGTCAACGAGTCCAACCTGGAAGAGTCACTCGCGGCGTTTCGTCAGGCACGCGCTGTCGATGCGGTTGCCGCTATGCAGCGTCGCTCGGTTGCCCGCGGAACAGATGCGCTGTCCCAAGCTGAGATCGACGCGGAGGTAGCTGCGGTCCGCAAGGCCCGTGTCCGTTGAGGATAGTGCTCGACACCAACGTGCTCGTCTCCGGGCTCCTCTCTCCATTCGGCCCTCCCGGTGAGATCGTCCGCATGGTGTCTTCTGGCGCGGTGACCCTGTGTCTCGATGCCCGCATACTCGCAGAGTACGACGAGGTCCTCGCAAGACCGAGGTTCGGCTTCGAGCCTGATGCGGTCGCTGCGCTGCTCGACTACATCGTCTTTGCCGGTGAGATCGCCGCTCCACAGCTGCTCGCCGCGCGCCTTCCGGACCCCGACGATGAACCGTTCCTTGAAGTCGCCTTGGCTTGCGGCGCTGACTGTCTGGTCACGGGGAACCTGGCGCACTTCCCCCCACAGTCCCGCTGCGGCGTGTCGGTGGCGTCGCCAGCAGAATTCGTTGAGCGGGTCCGCCTCGGGGGGTCAACGCGAGACACCTAACCCGCGCATCCACCGCGACAAACCGCGACGATGGCGTCTGTTGCGCGCATCTTGGCGTCGCTCTTCGCCCAAGAGCGTTTGACCGTCCTTAAGGAGAGTATTTCAGGCTCGCGCTTGGCACCGCTCGTGAATCGCGGGTAGGATTCCTCTTGGAGGTACATCATGGTCGCAGCCATCGAAGACAAGCGCGAGGCGATAGCCGCTCTGTGTCGCAAGTACGGAGTCGTCCGCATGGACGTCTTCGGCTCAGTGCTGCGCGATGACTATGATCCCGGCAAGAGTGACGTCGATTTGCTCGTCGATTTCGAGGCGCGTGATCCGTATGCGCTTGCGGAGGCGTACTTCGCCATGCTCGGTGAACTGCGTGAGATGTTCGGTGGCCCTGTCGACCTTGTGATGTCTGGCGCCATCAAGAATCCATATATCCTTGCGGATATCGAGGCGTCGAAGCAGGTGTTGTATGCGGCGTAGCGCGCTCGCCTATCTGCGGGATATCGTCGATGCATGCGATTCCGTCGTGGCTACGCTCAGCGGCGTGGACGTTGAGGCGTACCTTGCCAACCGCACGATCCGCTCTGCAGTGGAGCGCGAGTTCACGATCATCGGCGAGGCCGTGAACGCCATCTCTCGACAGAACCCGGAGTTGGCAGGCCAGATCTCCAACGCACGCAAGATCGTGGGATTTCGCAATCAACTCGTGCACGACTACATCGCGATCAGAGACGAGGTTGTCTGGGCGATCGCGCAGCATGACGCTCCGGTGCTTCGCGAGGAGTGCCGCGCGTTGATTGATGATCTGGAGCGGGCGGACTAACCAGTAGTTCAACCCGACTCGCTTCGCTAGCGGCTCAACTCACTGACGCCTACGCACCGTTCGAAGCGCGTCGACCACGGCCCACCACCACCGATCACAGTGCGCCCTTTCGGACTCTCCGCCGAGAGCCTTCGAAGGGGCGCTTTAGCGTAACTCCCTGGTAGACTGTCACCGTGATCATCTCTGTTGACTCCGTTACCAAGACCTTTGGCGCGCGCGTCCTGTTCGAGGGGGCGTCGCTGCGTGTCGGCGCGCGCGACAGGGTCGCCCTTCTGGGTCACAACGGATCCGGGAAGACGACGTTGCTCGAGATCATCGCAGGTCAGCAGAGCCCTGACAGCGGTACTGTCACCAGGGCAAAGGACGTGGTGATCGGCTACCTTACACAGGAAGCGATCGAGATATCGGGGCGCACCGTCCTTGAAGAAGCGCTAACGGCCGCGTCTGGCGTCACCACCCTTGAACACCGTCTCACCCTCCTTGAGAGCGAGATCGCCGAGACCCCCGCCGGTTCGGCGCAAGAGCGGTTGCTCGCTGAATACGGTGCGGCGCGCGAGCGGTTCGAACATCAGGGCGGCTACACCATCGAGCCGCGTGCGAGAGCGGTTCTCACCGGTCTCGGATTTAAGGAGCGCGACCTTTCCCGCATGGCCGAGGAGTTCTCGGGTGGCTGGCTCATGCGGCTCGCGCTAGCAAGGATGCTTCTGGCGACCCCCGATCTCCTTCTCCTCGACGAGCCAACCAACCACCTCGACCTTGAAAGTGTCACGTGGCTCGAGACGTTTTTGCGCAGCTACGAGGGGGCCATCGTGATTGTCAGTCACGACCGCGCGTTTCTTGAGGGCCTTGTTGACCACGTCGCCGACATCGATCAGCGTCACGTCACAACGTACACAGGCACCTACCAGCGCTATCTAGACGCCAAGGCACTCGCGCTTCAGCAACTCGAAGCGGCCTACCGCAAGCAACAACGCGAAATCGCGCATATGGAAAGATTTGTCGAGCGCTTCCGCGCGAAGAACACCAAAGCGACACAGGCTAAAGACAGGATAAAGAAGCTTGAGCGGATGGAGCGTATCGAGCTACCCGAGCAGCGACGCAGTGTGCGCTTTGCGTTTCCGCAACCACCACGGACGGGAGACGAGGTGGTACGGCTTTCGGGGGTGCGCAAAGCCTACGGCGATAACGTCGTGTACGACTCTCTCGATCTGGCACTCTACCGTGGTGACAAGGTTGCGCTCACCGGACCCAACGGTGCGGGAAAATCCACCCTTCTCAAGATGCTCGCCGACGTTCTCGCACCCGATGCGGGGGAGCGCGTCTGGGGCGTCAACGTAGATGTGGCCTACTTCGCCCAGCACCAGCTCGAGGCGCTCGATCCGGCCAAGAGGGTCTTCGACGAGCTCGATTCGGTGGCTCCCGGCTGGACACAATCCGAGGTCAGACGGCTGCTCGGCACGTTCCTGTTCACTGGCGATGATGTTGACAAGAAGGTAGCGGTACTCTCGGGAGGGGAGCGGTGCAGATTGGCGCTGGCCAAGATGCTTGTGAAGCCCGCGCCGCTTCTGTGTCTCGATGAACCCACGAACCATCTCGACATCGCGTCGTCCGATGTGCTCGAAGCGGCGCTCAAGTCATTCGAGGGTACAATTGTCCTCATTACGCACGACCGGCACCTGATTAGGGCCGTGACGAACAAGATCGTCGACGTGCGTGATGGAACAGCCACCGTGTACGATCGCGACTACGACGAGTTTCTGGCGGTGCGGGCGCGGATCGATGCGCAGGCAACTGACGTTGCTGGCGGCTCCGGACCTCCCCAGGCCGCAGCGCCTCCGTCCTTGCCCAAGTCGAAAGAACGCAAGCGGGAGGAAGCGGAGCACAGAAACCGCCGCTACCGGGAAACTCGTGACAGCCGGGCAGCCCTGGAGCGGGCCGAGCGCGAACTGGCGGCCTTGCAACATCGCCACGATCAGCTCGTCGCCCTGATGGCCGATCCCGCTTTCTACGAAGACGCAGGTGAGTTCAGTGTTGCAATGAGTGAGTACGCCGACATCAAGCCCCGGTTGGCCCAGGCGGAAGAGGCATGGATGATCGCTGCCGATGCTGTGGAGCGAGCCGACGCCGGGTCTTAACCCCGCCCGTGATGCTCGCTCGGCCGTAACGTTGTGACGCCCTTCACCTGCGATAACCGTACATTGTAACAATCTTTACAATGTTGTTTGGATATGCGATGATGCCGTCGGTCATCGCATGAAGAGTCAACACGGCAGGGGGCATTCGTGGAAGGGCCGTACGCCGACAGCGTACTGTTCGTAATCGGTTCAGCCACGGCAGCCGTCGTGTTTATCTTGGTTGTGTTCGCCGCCAACGCGCTACTCTCGCCGCGCAACCCCACCGCCCTTAAGGTTGAACCCTACGAGTGCGGAATGCCTCAGGCCGGCCATCCGTCAGCGCCCGTCCGCCTGCGTTTCACCGCGATCGCGCTGTTGCTTGTCATCTTCGATGCCGAAGCGGCGATGCTTTTTGCGGTCGCGAGCGGCCTCAGAGGAAGTCTTAGCGGCGTGGTCGCGGTTGGCGCGTTTGTAGTTCTTCTCGGAGTGGGCTTGCTCTACGCGTGGCGCAAAGGGGTGCTCACGTGGCGCTGATCGACCGTCTTGGCAACGCCCTTGACCGCGGCTCCGGCGAGATCATTCTCACGAGCATGGATGCCGTGCTCGACTGGGCACGCAAGACGTCGCTTTGGATGATGCCCATGGGAACGGCATGTTGCGCCATGGAGCTCATCGCCGCGTCGTTCAACAAGTTTGACTTCGACCGGCACGGCACGTTTCCCCGTCCTGACCCGCGTCACACAGACGTCATGGTTGTCGCGGGCACGATCACCCGCAAAATGGCTCCGGCGGTCAAGCGTCTCTACGAGCAGATGCCAGATCCTAAGTGGGTCATAGCGATGGGAAACTGCGCCGTTTCGGGCGGAATCTTCTACTACGATTCCTACTCGGTGGTGCGCGGCGTTGACGAGATCCTCCCTGTCGACGTGCACGTGGTGGGCTGCCCGCCACGTCCCGAGTCGCTTCAAGACGCGGTGTTGCGCTTGCGCGAGATCATAGCGACTGAGTCGATTGCCCCGGGCGCTCGGTACGACCGCCCGCTGAGTCTCCCGGGCGGCCCCTGCAGCACGGGCCACGACGCATCAGGTGACGAACCGTCCAGTAAGTGTGGTGGCGTTGGATGAACATTTCCGATCTTCGCGACCACCTGTGCGCGACGTTTCCTGATCTGTGTCCGCTGTTCTCGATCGAATTCGATGACGGTGTGATCACTGTCGAGCGGGACGCGCTCTACGCTGCCGCCTCAAACTTGCTGGAGTTTGGGTTCGAGCGGCTCGGGATGATAACCGCCGTCGATCGCGGTGAGTTCTTCGAGTATGTGAATCGTCTCCACTCCCAGTCGCTGTCGGCCTCAATCTCGCTCAAGTGCGCTCTTCCCCGCCAAGACGCAAGGGTCGCGTCCCTCACTTCGCTCTGGCCCGCCGCGAACTGGCACGAGCGCGAGACGTATGACCTGTTTGGGATCGTCTTCGAGGGTCATCCCGATCTGCGCAGGATCTTGCTGCCCGATGAGTGGGAGGGCCACCCGCTTCGCAAGGACTACCACGATGAGCGTGTCATCAAACGACCCGACTACATCTGAGGACGAGAAAGGAGGGCGTGCGTGCCTCTCGGCGTGGAAAGCAGGCGTAACGTAGAGACTGCCGACGGGAGCTTCACCGAGGAGCTCGTTGTCAACATCGGTCCGTCGCACCCCTCCACGCATGGGGTGTGCCGTGTCGTCGTGCATCTCGACGGCGAGATCGTGACACGCGCCGAGCCGATTATCGGCTATCTGCACCGCGGCATCGAGAAGATGGCCGAGAACCGCACCTACCTCCAGGTCGTCCCGCTTACCGACCGTCTCGACTACGTGGGCTCGATGTACTCGAACTGGGCGTACTGCCGGGCGGTCGAACGGCTCGCTGGTATCCGTGTCCCGGAGCGCGGAGAGTACCTGCGCGTCATCGTGTGCGAGATGCAGCGGATAGCGAGCCACATGATGGCGCTCGGCTCCATGGGCGCCGACACGGGCGCGTTTACGTTTTTCATCTACGCATTCGACCAGAGGGAACGGATCGTAGAGTTGTTCGAGGAGCTCTGCGGCGCGCGGCTCACATACAACTACGTACGCCCCGGCGGCGTGGCGTCCGATCTTCCCGAGGGCTGGACGAGCCGCCTTCTTGAATTCACCACGGCGCACCGCAGCGCGCTCGGCGAGCTCGATCGCTTGTACTTTGGCAACGCCATCGCGCGGGGGCGCCTGAAGGGCGTTGGCGTGCTCGACGCGAGCGACGCGATCGCGTGGGGCGCCACCGGGCCGGTTGCCCGAGGCTCCGGTGTCAACTGGGACTTACGCAAGCACGATCCGTACTCGGTTTATCCGCGGTTCGATTTTGACGTGCCTACTGGCACAAACGGAGACGCCTACGATCGCGCCCGCGTACGCCTGTTCGAGTGTTACGAGTCGTGCCGGATCATCGAACAGGCCCTTGCGCAGATGCAGCCAGGCCCGTGCAGCGCGGAGGGTCTACCGCGACTGCTCGCCCCTCGTCCTGGTGAGGCGTACGACCACATCGAGTCGGCGCGCGGCACTCTCGGCGTCTACCTTGTCTCCGACGGTTCCACGCGGCCCCACCGCATGAAGGTGTGCTCACCGGCTTTCTCCAACCTCGCCCTGTTGCCGCTGCTTGCCGAGGGCCACCTGCTTTCAGACCTTGTCGTCGTACTCGGAAGCCTCGACCCGGTATTCGGGGAGGTGGACCGGTGAGCGGATTGGTGTGGGGCGTTGTGTGGGGCTTTGCTGCTTCGCTGCTCATCGCGCTCGCCGCCCTTCTTGGCGTGTGGTGGGAGCGCAAAGTTTCCGGCGCCATTCAGATGCGAATAGGTCCGCAGGAGCTTGGCCCGGCGGGCTTGCTGCAGACGCTCGCCGACACGGTGAAGCTCGTCTTGAAGGAGGACATCACGCCGAGGGCTGCGGATGTCACCATCTTTCGCATAGCGCCGCTCATCGTGTTCGCACCGGTAGCGATGTCACTCCTGGTTGTTCCGTACGCCCAGGGCTTCGCTCCGCTCGACACGGGCGTCGGCGTACTGTTCTTCATGGCCGTGCCGGCAGTATCCGTGATCGGAGTGCTGCTCGCAGGGTGGTCGTCGCGAAACACGTACGCCACCATCGGAGGTATCCGCGCCGCGGCGCAGATGATCTCGTATGAGCTTCCGCGCACGCTGTCAGTTCTCCCGCTCGTGCTGCTAGCCGGTTCCCTTCGCCCGCTCGACATCGTGGATGCGTGGCGGTGGTGGTGGATCCCACTGCTCACCATAGCCTTCGTCGTCTACCTCATCTCTTCACTAGCCGAGCTCAACCGCGGCCCCTTCGACCTGCCGGAAGCAGAGTCTGAGCTTGTGGCGGGTTACTTCGCGGACTACTCGGGGATCCGCTGGGCGATCTTCATGATGGCCGAGTACGGCGGACTGTTGGCGGCATCGGTGTTTGGAGCGGCGCTCTTCCTCGGCCCGTTTTCGTTGCTGCCGGGCGCTGCGGGGATCGCTCTGTTTGTCGTCTTTTCCGCAGCCATAGCCACCCTCATGGTGTGGACCAAGTGGACGTTTCCGCGGATGCGTCCCGACCAGCTCATGGGGCTTGCGTGGAAGGTGCTCACGCCGATGGCGCTCGTGCAGCTGGCCCTCGTGGGGGTGGTGCTCCCGTGGCTGTAGGGGGTCGCTTCTCACGTGGAGGTGATGAGCCCGGCGCCCGGCTGAATGGCGGTGCCCGCCACCACGAAGTTGGCGCGCCCGATCGCACGCCGGACGTCGTGCCGATCACGGTGAGCGTCACCGACGACTTCTCCCCGGGCGTGACAGGATTCATCCAGAGGTGGCGCTCGCTCCTCGTCGGGTACGGGATCACAGGCCGCCGAGCGCTTGAGCCCGCTACGACTCTTCGCTACCCCCATGAGAAGGTCACCATTTCCCCGCGATGGCGTGGAGCGCTCCGGCTACGAGGAATTCTGGGCCGCGACGAAATCGGCCTGCTCAAAGCGTCGCCACCCGTCTACAACGACCTCATCGACGAGCTCTACTCCGCTGACCGGCTCCCGCCATGCGTGGGAAACTGTCCTGCTAACGTAGACGCTCGCGGACAGGGCTATCTGCTCGCCGAGGGAAGGGCTGCCGAGGCGTACGAACTCGTCAGGGAGCGCAACATCTTGCCGGGTGTTCTTGGCAGGATATGTCACCACCCGTGCGAGACCGCGTGCCGCCGCAGCTACTACGACGAACCCGTCGCGATCAGGCCGCTGCACCGTCATGCGTACGAGGAGTTTGTCAAGGTCGCCGAGGAGCGGCTCACTTTGCTGCCGGTGACGCGCGAGGAGCGAGTCGCAATCATCGGCTCTGGACCGAGCGGACTCGCGGCGGCCTTTGACCTGATGAGCCTGGGCTACTCGGTGACTGTGTACGAGAAGGACAGCCACCCGGGAGGCGCGCTGTACTCGGGTGTTCCGGCGTACCGACTGCCACGGGAAATCTTGCTCGGAGAGATCGAATATTTGGTGAGGCTGGGCCTCGAGCTGAAACTCGGTATCGAGGTGGGTACCGACGTTCCCATCGACTACCTCATGGGCGAGTACGACGCTGTTCTCATCGCTGCGGGTCTTCAGGAGAGCCGGATCATTCCCCTTCCTGGCAGCGATGCGACCGGCGTGGAGGGCGCCCTGCCGTTCCTCAAGGCCGCCAACTGGAAGGGCGATGCCGGGGTAAAGGGCCAGCGCGTCTTGGTGATCGGCGGCGGCAATGTCGCCGTGGATGTCGCGAGATGCGCTGTCCGCACGGGAGCCGCTGAGGTGCGTCTGGCATGTCTCGAGGCAGATGATGAGATGCCGTGCCATCCGTGGGAGATCGAGGAAGCGCTCGACGAGGGTGTCATCGCGATGTGCTCTCTCGGCCCGGAAGAAGTACTCACGACATCCGGCGGGCTCGTTAGGGGGATGAGGATGCGGGAGTGCCTCGGGGTGTTCGACGCCGCTGGTCGCTTTGCGCCGCGATTTGGCGAGGGATATACCGATATCGCGTGTGACGTCGTGGTGTTCGCGGTTGGTCAGGCTCCCGCGCTCGCCGATCTGGTCGCGGGATCAGACCTCAGACTGACCGAGCGTGGGCTGCTGCCGGTCGACGGGACGCTGTTTACCACCTCGCATCCAGGCGTATTCGCGTGCGGCGAGGTCGTGACGGGACCCGGAAGCGCGATCGGATCGATCGCGACCGGTCACGAAGCGGCGATCTCGATCCATCGCCACTTGCGTGGCGAGGACCTGCGCGCTGAGCGCACGTTGCGTCCGGTGCCGCTCTACTCGGCGTATCAGAAGGCCACTCTCGCAGGCGTGGAGAGCTCCCGCTTGCGAGCGGTGATGCCCATGGCCCGTGCCGAGGAGCGTGCGAAGGACTTTCGACCCATCGAACTTGGCTTCACGCATCTCGAGGCGCTGAACGAAGCCGCCCGGTGTTTGCGATGCCAATCCGAGGTGTGCGTGGGCTGCACCTTCTGCGCGCGAACGTGTCCTGATTACGCCATCGAAGTTGACCGTATCGACGATCCTGGCGGCAGGTGCGTCACTCGCTACGATCTCGACCTGACCAAGTGCTGCTTCTGCGGACTGTGCGCCGAGCAGTGTCCGACCGACGCTCTTGCGCATACCGGTAGCTACGAACTGACCTTCTACCACCGCGATCTTGCTGTCCTCGACCGCGACGAGATGCTCCGCGATGGCATCGGCACCCGGGTCACGGGGCGTGACGCTGTGTGTCACGAGGCCAGAAAGGCCGGATCATGACGGGAGACGCGATCGTGTATGCCGTTCTTGCCGGCGTCGCCATTGCCGGAGGACTCATCACGGTGTTCACCCGGGACATCACGCGAATGATGATCGGGCTCGGCGCGTTTCTTCTGGCACTCGCCGGCTTCTTCGTCTATTGGGGTGCGGTGTTTCTGGGCGCGGTACAGCTGTTTGTCTATGTTGGCGGCGTGCTCGTGCTGTTTGTCTTTGCCATCATGCTCGTGCATCGGGGCTCCGACGGCTCACCTCGGCTTGAAACCAGACACGACGTCGCCGCGCTCACCGTCGCCGGCGGGGTGTTTTTCATGGTTGTCTCGACACTTCAAGACGTCGCTCCCCGCGGCGTGGAAGGCGCGATTGACTCTGACACCGACAGGATCGCCGAGGTGTTCCTTGGTCCGATGCTCACCCACTTTGAGATGGCTGGCGTGCTGCTGCTGGCAGTTCTTGTCGCGGTGGTTGTGATTGTGGGCGGGAGGGAGAAGTGAGCCTCCTCGTAGTGTCGATGTTGCTGTTCTCAGTCGGGCTCTATGGAGTGCTGACCCGCCGAGACCTTGTGGCTGTGCTGGCGTCCATTGAGGTGATGCTCGGCTCGGCGACACTCCTGTTGATCGGGATGGCGGCATCGAGCGCGCCTATCGCCGATCTTGATCTGGCGGGCGCGCGGATCGAAGTCACCGCAATGCTGATCATCGTGCTGGCCGCCGCCGAGGCGGCGATAGGCCTCGCGCTCGTCGTGGCTGTAGCCCGGCGTTTCCGGTCAACGAACATCGATGAGCTCACTGGGTTGGGAGGGTAGCGTGGAGGCGCTCGTGACACACGGATGGAGCGTGGTCGCCGTTCCGGTAGCCGTCGCGTGCGCCGTTGCGCTTGCGGGACGCAGACTCGGCAGGGGTGTTGCGTTGCTCGCATCTCTCGCCCCAGCGTGGGTGCTGGCGACCGGCGTCTCAGCGGCGTTGTTCGCGCCTGTTGGAGGCGAGGGGGCGATCGGTGCAGGGGCGCTTCCTTGGCTTGGCGTAGGACTCGATGTGGGCTGGGCGATAGACGGGCTTGCGACCGTCATGCTCTGCCTGGTGGGCATCGTCGCGCTGCTCGTCATTGTGTTCTCCGATGGGTACCTTGCGCTCGCCGAGGCGCGTCCACGCTATTTCGCGCTACTCGCGCTGTTCACCGGAGCGATGTCGTTACTCGTGATCGCTGACGGATTTCTCGGCCTGTTTATCGGGTGGGAGCTCGTAGGGGCGTGCTCATACCTGCTCATCGGCTACTGGTTTACCAAAGCCGAGGCGGCCTCTGCGGCAATGAAGGCATTCCTCACGACGCGCGTCGGCGATGTCGGTCTCTTGATCGCCCTTGCGGTGCTCTTCGCCGAAGTGGGCGATTTGTCGTTTGCGGCTGTGGCCGCCGCTGTTCCTCGGATGGCTCCCGAGACCGTGACCGTGGTTGCGCTGCTGCTGCTGGCGGGTGCCGTAGGCAAGTCCGCGCAGTTCCCGCTGCACATCTGGCTGCCTGACGCGATGGAGGGTCCGACCCCTGTCTCCGCGCTCATACACGCGGCGACGATGGTGGCGGCAGGCGTGTTCCTGCTCGCGCGGGCGTGGCCGCTGTTGGGCGCTTCTGAGGTAGCGCTCATGGCGACCTTGGCGGCGGGAGTCGTTACGGCGGTCCTCGCCGCCGCGGCGGCGTGTGCGCAAAGTGACATCAAGAAGATGCTCGCCTACTCGACGATAAGCCAACTCGGCTTCATGTTCGCCGCCATCGGTGCCGGCGCATGGGCCGCCGCGATCTTCCATCTAGTAACCCACGCCTCATTCAAAGCGCTGCTCTTCCTTGGCGCCGGAAGCGTGATCCACTCTACTGGTACCCAAGAGATGCGACACGCTGGCGGGATCGCTCGGCTGATGCCGCTCACGGCCGTGACGTGGTTCGTGGGCGCAGCGGCGCTCGCGGGCGTCCCTCCGTTCGCTGGCTTTTTCAGTAAGGACAAGATCCTGGACGCTGTGTGGGGCTTTGACGCAGTGTGGGGCGCCGCGCTTTTCGCGGCGAGTGCGCTTACCGCGCTCTATATCACTCGCGCCACGGTGCTCGTCTTCTTTGGCGCGTATCGCGGGCACGGGTCTCCGCACGAGGGCGGGTTGCGGATGCGTGGCCCGCTTGTCGCGCTCGCCGTTCTTGCGGCCATCCTTGGATTTGCAGGTGGCCCGGTCTTCGCGCTCATCGGCGGAGGCGCGGCTGAACTCGACCTCGCGATCGCCGCCGCCGCAACGACGTTCGCGGTGACCGGCGGCGTGATAGGGATGCTTTTCGCGCGCCGCTCCCTTGTGAGGGGCGAGGTAGTGCACCCGCCCTCACACGCTGGCCTCTCCAGTTGGGCGCGCTCGGGTTTTGGCTGGGACACGCTGGTCGCCGCTATGATCACTCGGCCCGCCGCGGCGGTAGTCCAACTACTGGACCGGAGGATCGATCGCGGCGTCATCGACCGCATTGCCGAGGGCGCTGGGACGGCCTCTCGCGTTGTGGGTAGCGGATTTTCTGCGCTGCAGTCCGGCGACGGACAGTGGTACGCCACGATGACGGGCGCTGGCGCTGTTGCTCTGCTCACGCTCGTCGCGCTCATCGGAAGGGGGCTCTAAGACCATGCTCGCGGTCGATCTGTTGGTCTTACTCCCGCTCGCAGGCGCGATCGCGGTTGTGGTGATTGGCGCACGCGCGCCTCGTTTTGCGCGCGTGATCTCGCTGTGCGTGTCCTTTGGACCGGCGCTTCTGCTCGCCTCACTCGCGCCCCACTGGTTGCTTGATGGAACGGCTGTTGTGGGGACCGCGATACCGACCGACGCCTTTTCGTTCTGGTCGCTTCGCATCGACGGGATGAGCGCGCCGTTGCTTGCGCTTGGCGCCCTGCTCGGCCCGGTTGCGGTGCTTGCATCGTGGAATGTCGAGAAGCGGGCCGTCGCGCACCACGCGCTTCTGCTCGGCCTGCAAGCTGCGATAGCCGGCGTCTTTCTTGCCGCTGACATCGTGCTCCTCTATGTGTTTTGGGAGGCTGTGCTGATCCCGATGTACTTCCTCATCGGCGTGTGGGGCCACGAGGGGCGAAAGCACGCCGCGATGAAGTTCTTCATCTACACCTTCGCGGGGAGCGCCCTCATGCTTGTCGGCATTCTTGTCGCGATTTTCCAGACGGGCCAGACCTCGATTGAAGCCATTGTCGGATCGGCCGGGAGCATCTCCGATCCGGCACTTGTGTTTTGGCTGATCGCCGCGGGCATGCTCGTGAAGATTCCCGCCGTCCCGCTGCATACGTGGCTTGCCGACGCCCATGTGGAGGCGCCGACAGCCGGTTCCATCCTGCTTGCGGGCCTTCTGCTCAAGATGGGCGGATATGGTTTCATGCGTGTCGCGATCCCGATCGCGCCAGACGTGTTTATCGACGCGCGTGGGGCACTCGCCATCCTCGGCGGCATTGGAATCGTGTACGGGGCATCCCTCGCGTTCGCGCAGATTGATTTGAAGCGCCTCATTGCGCTATCGAGCGTTTCGCACATGGGATTCGTGCTTCTTGCCATCTCATCTGGGACCGAGAACGGCTATCTCGCCGCCATGCTTGTCATGGTGAGTCACGGCCTCATCGCGCCTCTGCTCTTCCTGCTCGCCGGGCAGCTCTACGAGCGAACCGGGACCCGTAGCATGGAGCGCTTCGGAGGTCTTGGCGTCACCATGCCGAGGTGGGCTGCGCTCTTCACGTTTGGCGCGCTTGCCTCACTTGGACTGCCAGGACTTTCCGGCTTTCCCGGGGAGCTGCTTGCGCTGGTCTCCGCGTTTGGCGCGTGGTCGTACTGGATGGCGCCGGCCGCTGCGGGAGTTGTGCTGGCGGCCGCGTACAACCTTCGCGCGGTTCGCGAGACGGTTTGGGGTCAGGCGAGCGGGGAGTGGAGCGGGATTGCCGATGTCGGCGTTCGCGATCTTGCTGGCACGCTTCTTCTCGGCGTTGCGATAGTCGCTGTGGGGGTGTGGCCAGGTGTTGTCACAGGTGCCACTGGCGATGTCTTCCGAGTGCTCGCGTCGATGACGGCGGGTGGATGACGTGGAGCAGGTAGCTCTCATCACGGTTTTCGCTCCGCATATTGCCGCCACGGCGGCGGCCGTCATCGCGTTGGTGTTTGACGCGTTTTCGCGGCGTGGACTTGCGGTAGCGGCCTGCGCCACGGGTCTTGCCGTCGCCGCGGCACTGTCCGCGCTCGCCGTGGCGCGTCCGGGCTCACTTTCCGGCGACATTGCTGTGAGCGGAGCGGGATTCTCGGCAGTGGGCACCGTCGTGTTCGCAACAGGCGCGGTGGTGATGCTTGGATCGTGGCGATACTTCACATCCGCCGAGATGGGCGGAGGGCTTGCCGCGCTCGCCACCGTTGCGCTCGCCGCCGCGGCCGCGCTCTCACACGCTGCTGATCTGCTGATTGTGTTGATTTGCCTGGAGGTGATGGCGGTCGCGAGTTACGCGCTTGTGTGGTCCGCCCGGACGCCAGCATCCACGGAAGCCGCGATCAAGTTCTTTATCCAAGGCGCGGTCGCGACCGGACTGTTCGTGCTCGGTCTGGCGGTATTGTTTGGGTTGTATGGAGCGTCGACGTCGTACGTATCGCTCAACGTCCAGACCCGCGAGATCTCCGGTCAAGGCGTCACCACCGCGTTCGCGCTCCTCGTAGCGGCTTTCTCCTACAAGCTCGGGGCGTTTCCGTTCCATTCGTGGGCACCTGACGCGTTTGAAAGCGCGCCACCGCACGCCTCGGCGTTGCTGGCGGGCATACCTAAACTCGCCGCTGGCGTCGCGATGATGCTGCTATTCCCGCTCGCGGTCTTCTCGCATGTCAACCCAGTGATCTACCTCTGGGTGTTTGGTGCGCTCGCTGCCGGTTCGATGGCGTTCGGGGTCTTTGGCGGCCTCGTGCAACGTTCCTACACCAGGATGCTTGGGTATTCGGGCGTCGCACACGTTGGCTTCGCGCTGATTGCGCTCGCAACCGGTCCTCAGGCGATGAACGCGCTAGCGGCGATGCTCATCTTCTACGCGATCGCCGCCGCTGGCGCGTATCTGGCCGCAGGATGCGTGCGGGCGTTGCGTCCGGCGTGGGACGGATCGATCGAGGGGATGGCGGGTATTGGCCGCCAGAGCCCGTTGCTCGGGTTCGCCCTTACAATCGCGCTCTTCTCCCTCGTTGGGATGCCGCTCACCGCCGGGTTCTGGGGTAAATTCCTGCTGCTTGGAGTAGCGGTGTCCGCCGGTCTGTGGTGGCTTGCGCTCATCGGCGTGATCGCGTCCGTAGTGTCGTTTGGCTACTACGGCGCGGTGCTGAAGGCGATTTACTTCTCGGCGTCATCCGGTGATGCAGGGAATGCTGGCGACGCCGGCGATGCTGAGGCGCTAGTCTGCGAGACAGCCTGTCCTGATAGACCCGCGCTTGCCGCGCTGTTCGTGCTGTCTTTTCTGCTGCTGGCGGCCGGCATCGTTCCGCTCGCCACTGGGCTCAGCTGGATAGTCAGGACCCTCACATTTGTCTGACTGAAATAGGTTTTGAAGTGGCAATTTCCCCAGCGGTTCGCGCTCAGTTTCACGAAATTTTCCTTGCACCTGCCGGAGTGTCGCATTACAATGTCGTTGTGTTGCATGCGAATGCAACCCCTTACCCCTGAGCCTCAAGGTGCCGGCCTTGGGGCTCAACCTTTTCTGAGCACATCGCTCAAGCCGTGCGGCTCTACTCCAGACACCCAGCCCGCTGACGATGAAAAACCATCCGATTCATAAGATATTCATACGGGTTAAGGGTCAAGAAGTTACTGCGCAAAGCCGATACGTACCACAGTATGAAAATTTCACGCGAACAAGTCGGGCACGCCGCCCGCTACCTGCAAACATCGTCTGGCGCACGGGACACACAAGCGTCGCGCGAGATATCCCCCCAGCTACTTGAGCGTCTTCAAAAACACCTGGAGTCGCTACCTGATTACCGCGAGGACCGGATCGAGTCGGCTCGAATGCTGATAGAGGGGCCGCTCCCGCCGCCTCAGGTGATTGCCGAGAGTATGCTCGGCCGGATCATCTCCGACAGCATTCGTTAATCGGCGTACGCCCTTCGAGCGAGGTGGTCACACGTCCTCGCAACCCGCATAATCGGCGTAGACACACGTGACCCGTGAACGAGACGAGGGCCTGTGAGCGTTGATGGCGCCACCCGCACGATTCTAAACATCGCCGCCAACGTGGTTTTACTCCTCGCGATCGCACTTATCGCGCGAGTCGTGATCGCGTTCTTTGGAGTGCTTGCCGCGACCGACCTGGGAAGTGTGGTCGTGGAGCTGACGGAGTACGTGACCCCACCGCTGGGCGTCACCTCGCCGCGTACTCCGTACGGCGGCGTTTTCGACTCCGACGCGGCGATCACCGCCGTGGCGCTCCTGTTAATCGAGTGGATACTGAGTGTCGTCCGGTGGCGGGGGTGACGGCCTAGGTGACGTACACACGTGAGAGACTCGGCGAGATCCTCGTGAACTCGGGCCTCGTTTCGATGGAGGACATGAGCGCCGCGCTTGCCGAGCAGCTCAGACTTGGCGGGAAGCTTGGCCAGATCCTCGTCGACATGGGCGTGGCGAGCGAGGAACAGATCGCTGACACGCTCGCTCTTCAGAAAGGGTACGAGTACGTTGACCTCACCACGTACCGGGTAGACCGCTCGGCCGCGAGCCTCCTGCCCGCACGTGTTGCGCTCATGCGGCACGTTGTCCCCATCGAGTTGCGCGACGGCGCGCTCGTGCTCGCGATGGCGGACCCCCTCGACATCGAGACCGCTGACGAGGTGGAGGTCCGGACAGGGTATCGCGTCGTTCCCGTCGTTGCGTCTCCATCCCACATCCGCTACGCGATAGAGAAGTACATCTCGGCCGCAGACGCGTTCCAGGGCGTGGTGGACGCAGTCGAGGACGCCGAATCGGTGAGGGCCGAGGCGGACACGCAGGTCCTTGTTGGCGGGGAGGACGTTCCGATCGTCCGTCTCGTCAACCAGCTTATACGAGAGGCGGTACTCGAGCGGGCGAGCGACATACACATCGAGCCAGGGATAAGCGGTGTTCGAGTCCGCTACCGGGTCGACGGTGTGCTCCACGAGGTCATGTCGCTCCCGCTGGCGGCGCGTGCGGGGATTACAAGCCGGATCAAGATCATGGCCGAGATGGACATCGCGGAGCGTCGCCGGCCCCAAGACGGCAAGATCGCGCTCAGGATCGAAGAACGTCCGATCGACTTGCGTGTCGCAGGCGTTCCAACGCCCTTTGGTGAGAGTCTCGTCATACGCATACTCAACGCCGAGTTCTCGTTTCACTCCCTGACCGACCTCGGAATGAACACCACCCACCTCGAAACACTCTCTGACCTCCTCACCCGTCCGTACGGTGCCCTCCTTGTCTCTGGTCCCACCGGTTCGGGCAAGTCCACGACGATGTACGCCGCGCTCCAGAAGCTCAACGACCCGTCGCGCAAGATCATCACGATCGAAGAACCGGTCGAGTACCAGATGACTGGCGTCACACAGATTGGCGTCAACACCAAGATCGGACTGACCTTCGCGAGCGGTCTTAGGACGGTGCTGCGCTCCGATCCCGACATCGTGATGGTCGGTGAGATCAGGGATCCAGAGACAGCTGAGATCGCCATCCGGGCGGCGCTTACCGGGCACCTCGTCCTCTCGTCGATCCACACCAACGATGCGCCCTCGGCGCTGACGCGCCTTGTCGACATGGGCGTGCCCACTTACATCACCGGCTCGTCCCTTCTCGGCGTGATCGCTCAGCGACTCGCGCGTAAGCTTTGCGAGGCGTGCAAGCGCCCGGTGAAGCTCGATGCGGCGGAGATCGCGGCCGCCGGCTTTGACAAGCGGGAGGCCGCTGACCTCACTGTGTACGAACCGGTGGGCTGCGCACAGTGCGGGGACTCCGGATACCGCGGGCGAATGGGACTCTTCGAGGTCATGCACATCGATGAGAGCCTGACCCGGCTCTTCATGACGAATGCTCCCGCTGACCAGCTTCGGACTCTTGCGATAAAGAGGGGGATGGTCACGTTGCGCAGGGACGCGCTCGACAAGGTTGCGGCCGGGCACACGAGTCTTGCTGAGGTAGCAAGGGTTGTGATGTGACAGTGCGAAGAGACCCGCGCGCGGTCGTGCTCGTGCTCGACAGCGTGGGCGTCGGCGCGTTGCCCGACGCTCACCTCTACGGAGATGAAGGCGCGAACACGCTTGCGAACACCGCTCGCGCGGCAGGCGGGCTCAACATGCCTAACCTCGGCGCGATGGGGCTTGGCAACGTGACAGAGATTCTTGGCGTGCCGCGGCGTTCAAGGGCACTCGCGTCGTGGGGACGCAACGCTGAGGCGAGTGCGGGCAAAGACACCACCACGGGTCATTGGGAGATGATGGGACTCCACCTCACGCAGCCGTTTCCCACGTACCCGCAAGGTTTTCCAGTCGCGGTGATGGACGCCTTCACACGTGAGACCGGGGAAGGGTGGCTCGGCAACACTCCGGCCAGCGGGACGGCGATCATACAAGAGCTTGGCGATGAACACGTGAGGACAGGCAAGCCGATCGTCTACACATCGGCCGACTCAGTCTTCCAGATTGCCGCGCACGAGGATGTGATCAGCGTCGAGCGGCTCTACGAGATGTGTTCTATCGCTCGAGAAGCGGTGTGCGTGGGTGAACACGCGGTTGGACGCGTCATCGCACGACCCTTCATCGGGCCTGATCCGGCAGGCGCCTATGTGCGGACTCACCGCCGCCGGGACTTCGCGGTGGCGCCCTTCGAGCCCACCGTCCTCGATCGCCTCGCTGATAGAGGAATCGTGTCGTACGGGATCGGCAAGATAGGGGAGATCTTCGCGTGGCAGGGGATATGCGAAAGCCCTCATTCTGAGGACAACATGCACGGATTCGACAACCTCATCGAGCGCGTCGCGTCTCTCACCCCGGGTTTTGTCTTTGCCAACCTTGTTGACTTCGACATGATCTGGGGACACCGCAACGACGCCGAGGGCTACGCTCGCGGCCTCGAAGCGGTCGATGCAAGGATCCCCGAGCTCCTTGACGCGATGATCGACGGCGACCTGCTCATAATCACCGCCGATCACGGGTGTGACCCGACCATGCCGTCAACCGACCACAGCCGGGAGTACACTCCAGTTATCGCCAAGGTCAAGGGTGTCGATTCCGGTGTCGACCTAGGGGTGAGGTCGACGTTTTCCGACGTCGGTGAGACAGTGCTCGACTTTTACGGTCTTGCGGGCGCGTGCGGGCGCGGGAGATCGTTTCTCGCCGACGTGCTGCACGCGCCCGACACGAAAGGAGCATCGTGACGTTCGAGCAGCTCATCGCATCAAAGCGTGACGGCGCGGAACACACTCCCGAGCAGATTGAGCGGATCGTCTCGGCGTTTGCGACAGGCCAGATGCCCGACTACCAGATGAGCGCGTGGCTAATGGCCGCGCTCTTGAACGGGCTTACCGCCGATGAGACCGTAGCGCTGACCGGTGCGATGGTGCGCTCGGGGCGCGTGGTCGACCTTTCGGAGATTCACGGTGTGAAGGTCGACAAGCACTCGACGGGGGGTGTGGCCGATACGACAACCCTGGTGGTCGCCCCGCTCGTCGCTGCTCTCGGCGTTCCTGTCGCCAAGATGAGCGGGCGCGGACTTGGGCACACGGGAGGTACCCTCGACAAACTCGAGGCGATACCCGGGATGCGTGTCGAACTTGACGCCGAGGAGTTCATCGAGCAGGTGCGTGAGGTTGGAATAGCCGTCATTGCTCAATCGCCCGACATCGACCCGGCCGACAAGAAGATGTACGCCCTCCGGGATGTCACCGCGACAGTGCCGTCCATCCCGCTTATCGTGGGCTCGATCATCTCTAAGAAGATAGCGGGTGGGGCCGATGCGATCCTTCTCGACGTGAAGGTCGGGTCGGGCGCCTTCATGAAGACGATCAAAGACGCCGAGGCGCTCGCGGATGCGCTCGTGCGCACAGGAGAGGCACTTGGCAAGCAGGTACACTCGGTGATGACCGGGATGGATCAGCCGCTTGGCACGGCGGTGGGTAACGCGCTTGAAGTCGCTGAAGCGATAAGGACGCTCAAAGGTGAGGGACCGCCGGACCTGACCGAGGTATGCCTTGCGTTGACGGGCAAGATGGCCCTGCTCGGCGGTGTGGCAGCCGATGAGCGCGAGGGACGCGCCATGGCCGAGCGCGCACTGCGATCCGGTGAAGGCGTTCGAGTGATGACGCGCTGGATTGCGGCTCAGGGCGGTGATCCCTACATCGTTGAGAACCCGGAACGCCTGCCTCGCGCATGGGTGACGCACGAGGTCCGCGCGACACGCGCCGGATACGTGACAGCCACAAACGCCGAGGCGATCGGTCGTGCGGCGATGCTCGCGGGCGCAGGCCGGGCGACCCCCACGGACGTGATCGACCCGGCTGCGGGGCTCGTGCTTGAGCCACGCATCGGAGATGCGGTCGAGCGCGGCGAGCGTATCGCGACCGTACACGCCGCGACGGACGCTCGGTGCGCTGAGGCTGAAGCGATGCTGCTCTCGGCGATCACCATCAGCGATGTGAGGACCGAGCCGCCACCGCTCTTTCTTAAGGGGTAGGAGCCGTACCGTGCAACTCGTGGTGGGACACGCAAACCCGGATTTCGACGCATACGCCGCGACGGTCGCGGCCGCGAAGCTCTTCCCGGGGTCTCGCGGCGTGTTTCTCGGCACCCAAAACGCCAACGTGCGTGCGTTTCACAACTTGCACGAGGACTTTCTCGACTTCGTCGATTTGCGCGGACTTGATCTCGGGGCGGTCGAGCGTCTCATCGTCGTCGACACGCGCGATCCCGCGCGGATTGGTGAGCTGGGGAAGGTAGCGCTCAGGCCAGGGGTAGATGTCATCGTCTACGACCATCATCCGCCCGCTGAAGGCGATCTTGAAGGGGTGGACGATCGCAGTCTTGAAGTTGGCGCCACGACTTCGATACTCGTGCACGAGATCCACCGGCAGGCCATAGCGCTTGCCCCACTGGAAGCTTCCTTACTGCTTCTCGGCATCCACGAGGACACCGGATCGCTCACCTACCCCAATGCCACGGCCTACGACGCGGAGGCCGTCGCCTATCTGATGGCCGCTGGCGCCGACATGGAGGTGCTCAACCAGTTCCTCATGCGCACCCTCGACCCGCAGCAAAGCGCGCTGCTCGACCAGCTCACCGCTTCACTTCAGGTGTGGGATGTGAACGGTCAACGGATTGCGGTAGGCACCGCCCACGCCGAGGAGTACGTGGACTCGGCGAGCGTGCTCACTCACTACATCGTCGAAGACATGGGACACCGGGTGGCGATCGCGATAGTGGGTATGGCCGAGCGCGTGCAGGTGGTGGCGCGCAGCAGGGTCCACGGGGTCGATGTTGGCGAGGTGATGGCTCGGATCGGCGGCGGCGGACATCCGCAGGCGGCCTCCGCGGCTATGCGCGACGTGCCGGTCGCCGAAGCGATTGAGCGGATCCGTGAGGCGCTGCACGCTTGCGTCAGACCTCCGCTGCGAGCCAAGGACATCGCTTCAAGCCCGGTAAGGTTCGTGCCTCCTGGCGCAACCATGGCCGAGGCGTTCGAGATCATGTCGCGGTGGGGACACGGCGGGTTGCCCGTGCTTGAGGATGCGACGATCGTTGGCATCGTCACTCGGAAGGACGTCGACAAGGCAGCGCGCCACAACCTCTCACACGCGCCTGTGCGCGGTTTCATGGCACGGGACATCGTGACAATCCATCCCGACGCTGATCTTGTCTCCATCGAGCGGCTCCTTGCGACCAAGGGCATCGGACGTCTGCCGGTTGTCGCTGACGGCGACATCATCGGTATCGTCACCCGCAAAGACCTTTTGCGCGCTGAGCATGGGGAGGAGTATCTCGACCGCCGGGTTCCGCAGGCTCGCGCCCGCTCGACGCAGCGCTTCCTGTCCTCAATCGAATCGTTGTTGCCCGAAGAGGCGACCGGTTCGCTGCGTGTCCTCGGCCGTCTGGGAGACGAGCGAGGTGTTCGCGTACACGCTGTAGGTGGGTTCGTCAGAGACATGTTGCTCGGCCGCCAAAACCTCGACATCGACGTAGTCGTCGAAGGCGATGGCGTCACCTTCGCGCAGGAGGCCGCGGCGCGTCTCGGTGCGCGGGTGAAAATACACCGGCGCTTCGGTACTGCGGTTGTCGTGGTGTCCAAGCGCCTGTACGTGGATGTGACGAGCGCTCGCACCGAGTACTACACGCGTCCCGGTGCGCTGCCAACGGTAGAGCGGTCCTCGCTCAGGCAAGACCTGTTCCGGCGCGACTTCACGGTAAACGCGATCGCGGCGTGCGTGAACGCCGAGTGTTTCGGGGCCATCGCCGACCCGTTTGGCGGTTTGCGCGATCTGGAGCGCAAAACGCTGCGCGTATTACACTCGCTTTCCTTTGTCGAAGACCCCACACGCGTGCTGCGCGCGGCCCGCTTTGAGGAGCGCTTCGGATTCAAGATGGACGGAGCGACCGAGGAGCTCGCCCGTCGTACGGTTGAGATGGGCGTGATCGATGAAGTCTCGGGCGCGCGGATCCGCGAGGAGATGCTTGACATCATCGATGAGGACTCTCCAGCAACCGTGTTCGTGCGCCTCGATGATCTCGGGGTACTCGGCGTGTTTGTGCCTGACGGGACCGAGAGTCACCGGGTGATCGACGGGTTGTACGCCACTGAGCGCGCGTATCGCGCGGTCGCTGACGCCTTCAGCAAGACGCCCCGCCGCCGTGTCGCGCTCGTCGCCTCGCTCGTCGCTGGCTGCGGACGTCAGAACGCAGAGCGATGGCTCAAGTACATGAGGTTCGGCCGAGAGTACGGCCTTCCCGCGCTTGAGCTTGCCGAGAGGGCCGACTTTCTTGGAAGGCGGCTCAAAGATCGCCGCAAGATGCGTGACTCGCGACTCTACCGATTGCTCGAACCGGTCCCTGACGAAGCGCTCGTGTACCTGTGGGGCGTGGGAGGCACGCTGGCACGGGAGCGTATCGAGCGGTTTGTTCGCGTTTTGGCGCGGCTCAAGCCTGGCGTGAGTGGCGCGGATCTCATAGAGATGGGACTGCCGCCATCGGCGGTGTTCTCGGGTATACTCGCGCAAGCGCTCAACGCCCGGCTCGACGGAATCGTCGTTGGCAGGGACGACGAGCTTGCCCATCTGCGACGCCTTGTGTCCCGCGCGACCGAGAGACATGGTGTCCCGATCGCCGAGAAGTAGGAGCCCTGTCAGTGGACCTTACCCAGATTGCCATTCGGTTTGCCGTGCTCGTGCCCGCCATCGTCATCCATGAGGTCGCTCACGGGTGGATGGCGTACCTGCTTGGCGATTCGACCGCCAAGGACAAGGGACGTTTGAGCCTCAATCCCGTGCGTCACATCGACCCGTGGGGAACCCTGCTCCTTCCCCTAATCATGGTCGCTATCTTTGGGTTTGCGTTTGGATACGCCAAGCCGGTTCCCATCAACCCGAATCGGTTCAAGAACTACCGTCAAGGCTTGTTCCTGACTGGAATCGCCGGACCGGCATCGAACCTGATCATGGCCGCGATCGCGGGGATGCTCTTTCGCATGTCCGACGCCGGGATCGTGAGCTACGTCTTGCTCATGTTCGCGTTCATGAATCTCGCTCTCATGTTCTTCAACCTCATCCCGCTTCCGCCGCTCGACGGGTCGCGGGTGTTGCCTCTCTTTCTTTCGGATCGGGGAATGGACATCTACGACCAGGTCGAGCGCTACGGGTTCGTCATCCTCATAGCCGGCCTCTGGCTTCTTCCGGAGTTTCTCGGGTTCGATCCTCTCGGCTGGTATATGGGAGTAACCACCGTGCCGCTAACCGAGCTGTTCACGGGACTTAGTTTCTGAAAGCGGCTCGTAGCCGCCTCGCGCCGCGTCAACTGCGCTACAATCCCAACGACGTGAGAGCGCGCCGTCACACGGTGCGGCCGCAAGCGAGAAGCGAGACGAACCGATGACCAAGAAGCGCGTACTGACCGGGTACAGGCCGACGGGCAAACTCCACCTCGGCCACTGGTTTGGCAACCTGCAAAACATGCTCACGCTCCAAGACGACTACGACGCGTTTTACTTCATCGCCGATTGGCACGCCCTGACGAGCGATTGGGCGGATACGACGCGTGTTCGCCGGTTCACTGAGGAGATGGTGCTCGATTGGTGCGCGGCCGGACTCGATCCGCAGCGCTGTACGATCTACCGTCAGTCCGACGTTCCCGAGGTAGCTGAGCTTACGCTTTACTTCTCGATGGTGACCCCCATGCCGTGGCTCGAGCGCGTTCCAAGCTATAAGGAACAGCGCGAGCAGGTTACCGACAAGGATCTCGGCAACTTGGGCTTTTTCATGTATCCGCTCCTTCAAGCGGCAGACATCACGATCGTGCTTGCTGATGTCGTGCCGGTTGGTGAAGACCAGCTACCGCATCTCGAGCTTACGCGCGAGGTGGTTCGGCGTTTCAACAACACCTACGGCGCCTACCTGGTCGAGCCTCAGGCGCTCATCGCCAAAGAAGGCGCGCGCGTTCCCGGTACCGACGGCAGGAAGATGAGCAAGTCATACGGCAACGCCATCTTCCTTTCTGACTCGGCAGAAGAGATCGAAAGCAAGGTGCGCGGGATGATCACCGATCCAGCGCGCAAGCTAAAAACCGATCCGGGCGATCCGGACATCTGTCCGCTCCATCAGATCCACAAGCTCGTCTCGAGCGATCCGGCGGACATTGCCGAGTGGGACGCGTGCTGCCGTGCCGCGGAGTGCGGTTGCGTCGCACACAAGAAGAAGATGGCCGCCGATCTCATCGAGTATCTCGGCGAATTCAGGGCACGCCGCGCTGAGCTCGCGGCACGGCCCGGATTCGCGTGGGAAGTGCTTGAGGCAGGCGCCGCGAAGGCGCGTCCCGTGACACGCGAGGTTGTCGAGGCGTGCCGCCGTCTTGTTCGCATCGACGACGGCGCATAGGGTTTTCTCGTGGGCTACCGGGTCAAGACTGATGCGTTTGAGGGGCCGTTTGACCTGCTACTGCACCTCGTAAGCCGTCACAAGGTCGATGTGCGGACAATCTCGATCACTGAAGTTACCGGTCAGTACCTCGAGTACGTGGAGCGCTTCCGTGATCTCGACCTCGATGTGGCGAGCGACTTCCTCCTCATCGCCGCGACGCTTCTTGAGATCAAGGCGGCCGCTTTGCTCCCCGCCGAGGAACACTACGCGGGTGACGAGATCGATGACCTCTCACCTGAGGAAGCCCGCGAACTGCTTGTAGCGCGTCTGCTCGCATACAGGCAGTTCAAGAGTGTCGCCGCCGAGCTTGCCGCCCGTATGGAAGCGGAGGGTCGCACGCACCCGCGTCAGGCTGGTCTCGAAGATCGATTCCTCGGATTGATGCCGGACTTCCTCGACGGCTTTACGCTTCGCGGGTTCGCGGTCATCTGTGCGGACCTGATCTACAAGCGCGAAGTGTTCCTCCTGCACGCGGAGCACGTCGCGGCCGCTCCCATTAGCCTCGAGCTGCACACGGAGAGCGTTTCGCGCACCCTCGCATCGAGGGGCTCGGCCCGTTTCACCGAGCTGCTCGGTGAGGGAGCTACACCCGAGACCATCGTCGTAACCCTGCTGGCGATTCTCGAGCTCTACAAGCGCGGACGGGTGGACCTGCGTCAGGACCGCTTGTTCGACGACATCCTTGTCATCGCATGCTTAGACGGCGTGGTCGCTTCGTCACCGCCGCACGCACGGACCCCGGAGGTGCCATGATGGAATCGCTCGATCCCGTTGTTAGGGGCGCGGTCGAAGCGTTGCTCTTCGTCTCGGATGAACCCGTCTCAACTGCCACGATAGCTCAGATCCTCGAAGTGCCGCACGCGGTCGTCTCCTCGACGCTTGCGGCGATCGCCGAAGAGTACCGGGCCGAAGAACGTGGATTTCAGCTACGCGAAGTCGCGGGAGGATGGCGTCTCTACACGCACCCCGCGTACCACGATCATATCGAGCGCTACGTCTTGTCGTGGGACACCCGCCGCCTGTCGCAAGCGGCGCTCGAGGCCCTCGCGGTCATCGCGTACCACCAACCGGTCACTCGCGCTGGAGTGAACGCTGTACGCGGCGTCAACAGCGAGGCGGTGATCTCGTCGTTGATCGAGAAGGGTCTCGTGCGTGAGATGGGACGCAATCCAGACGCGGGCAACGCGATCCTCTTTGGCACGACACGAACCTTCCTAGAGAAGTTCGGTTTGAAGGATCTCTCGGCCCTCCCTCCCCTTGAGGATTTCGCCCCCGACCCCCGAGTCGAAGAGCGGATACGGGAACGACTTGGGACTCCCACCTTTGGTGCGCCGGTGACGGAGGAGGACGAACCCGGGACCGAAGATGTAGAGTTTTCGTCTCCAAGTGAGCAAGATGACGACGTAATGAGAATCGACTAGGAGGCGTGTCCCTTTGGCCGAGCGGATCGTCCCGATGCGCCTTCAGCGATTTCTCGCGCGCGCCGGTGTCGCGTCGCGGCGGGGGAGCGAGGACCTCATGACCGCCGGACGCGTCACGGTAAACGGTGTGGTAGTGACCCAGCTCGGCGCAAAGGTCGATCCGCTTACCGACATCGTGGCCCTCGATGGCAAAACCGTCTCGCTTGAGGCCGAGCCGACATACGTCATGTTAAACAAGCCCGCGGGTGTCATCACGACAATGGACGATCCGCAGGGGCGTCCGTCCGTGGCCGGACTCGTGCCGCGCGAGCCGGCGGGCCTTTTCCCGGTGGGCAGGCTTGACCGGGACACGACTGGCCTGTTGTTCTTCACGACCGACGGCGATCTCGCGCACTGGCTGATGCATCCGCGCTATCACGTCGAGAAGATCTATCTAGCGAGCGTCCAGGGCGCTCCTGATGAGGAGGCGCTGGCGCGACTACGTCAAGGAGTCGAACTTGACGACGGCCCCACCGCGCCCGCTCGCGTTCGCGCGATCGACATCGCATGTACGCAATCGTGTGTCGAGATCGCCATCCGGGAGGGACGCAACCGTCAGGTGCGCCGCATGTTCGAGGCGATCGGCCACACGGTTCTCTCGCTTAAGAGAATCTCGTTTGGGCCGCTTCATCTTGGTGATCTTGCCGTTGGGTCCTATCGGGTTCTCACGGCCGATGAAGTCGTGCTTCTGAAGAGTTCAGCACACGACGGCGTCGCAGGCCAGACCGTGAAGGGCGGTGACGTGTGGCCCTCGTCGTGATCACGGGAGGAGCGCGTAGCGGCAAATCCGCTGCTGCCCAGCGCCTCGCGGAGTCCCGTCAGGCGGCGGGAGATCGTGTGGTGACTGTCGTGTTCGCGGATGGGGACTCTGACCAGGAGATGGCCGCGCGGATTGCACACCATCGCGCTTTGCGGCCCCCTGAGTTCGCCGTCATCGAGGCGGGTGACGCGACAACCTGGCGCGGTGAGATTCCCACAGACGCCCTTCTCGTTATCGACTGCCTCGGTACGCTCGCCGCACGGCTCATGGATGAGTTGCCCGTAGCCCTCGACGATGACCCCGCCGGGTTCGAAGCAGCGTTCGACGCGGCGCTCAATGAGACGATATCTTGGGTCGTGTGCCGAGCGGGAGACACGATCGTTGTCACCAACGAAGTTGGCTCGGGGGTGGTTCCCGCCTATGCGAGCGGACGGGTGTTTCGAGATTGCCTTGGCCGAGCCGGTGTGACGCTCGTACGGGTTGCCGATGCCGCCTACCTCGCGGTGGCCGGCAGGTTGATCGATCTTACCGCCGCGCCGTGCGAGCTTTCGTGGCCAAGTGAGTGAGCGCCTTGTGAACGAAACGAAGGCAGCTAAAGTTTCGCCGCCGTCACGTCCATTTCGCGATGCAGCGTTAGCGC
Source organism: Clostridiales bacterium (assembly GCA_018333995.1). Lineage (NCBI taxonomy): Bacteria > Bacillati > Bacillota > Clostridia > Eubacteriales > Clostridiales bacterium. The sequence goes on from JAGXSG010000007.1 coordinate 112,099, forward strand.
TCACGTTGCTCACCGTCGCGCCCCTTCGCACGCGCCTCCAACCTGAGTCGCGACCCGATGTCGCAGGGTGGTTCCCTCTTGCCGGAGCGTTGCTCGGCGTGATGGCTGGCGTGATCGTGCTTTTGGCGGAGGTGCTCGCGAATGCGGCGGTGCATGCGGAAGCGCGCGGTGATGTGGCCGTTTCGCTCGCATGGCCGCTTGCCGCGTGTATCCTCGGCGCGTGGGCGCTCGCCACAAGGTTCTTGCACTGGGATGGTCTCGCGGACACCGCGGATGGGATCGGTGGAGGAGAGACAACCGAAGAACGGCTCGAGATAATGAAGGACAGCGCGATCGGCGCGTTTGGCGCCGTTTCGATTGTTCTTGTCGCCTTAGCTCAGAGCGCGGCTATCGCCACCATTCTCGCTTCCGGGAACTTGGCGCTCGAGCTGAAGCTCGCCTTCGTGGCAATCGTCCCCGTTATTGGACGCCTCTCCGCCACGTTCGCATGCTGGTTCGGCGTTCCTGCGCGACCGGGTGGGCTCGGTTCGTCCGTGATCGGTCGTCCCCGTGTTGCCGGCGTTGCCGGGACGGTGAGTGTCCTTTTCGCCTGCGGTGTCGTACTTCTCCACTACGGCGGAGCTACCGGACTCGGCTGGTTACTCTTTGGCGTGCTTGTGGCCGCTTCTGTGGGACACGTGCTTGCCACACGAGCCGGGGGAGTGACAGGCGACGTCATGGGCGCGAGCATACTCGTTACAGAGGCGCTCATCTTGCTGGCAGCGACGATGGTGGTGGTGACGTGAGTACCGATGTCCGATTCCTGCTGGTCAGGCATCCCGAAACAGTCGCGAACGTGGAAGGCAGATACGTCGGCCGAGGTAACACGCCGTTTACCGAGCGCGGGAACATTCAGGCGACCCTGCTCGCCGAACACATCGTCTCGTTCCGGCCTGCCGCGCTGTACACAAGTCCCCTCAGACGCGCCCGTGTGGTCGCCGAGCAGGCCTCCGTACGCCTCGGAGTCGATCCGATCGTCGATGTGCGCTTCACCGAGCTTGACTTCGGGCTTGCCGAGGGACTCACGTACGCTGAGACGTCCGAGCGGGGTGTGCAGTTTGACTTTGCGTCGCCGGACGCGCCGGTGGCCATTGGCGGAGAGTCTCGCAACGAGATATACGACCGCGTCGCCAGAACGCTCGATGCGGTCCCTCACGCGTTCGATCGCGTGGCCATCGTCACGCACGGCGGGGTGTTTCGTTCCGCCATAGCCCACCTCCTTGGACTGCCACGCCAAGCGATCTGGTCGTTTCACATACAAAACGGATCGGTGGCCGAGATCCGCGTGCTTGACGGGCACGGAATGGTCGAGGAGTTCCGCACGATCGGGTAACCCTGGCGGCGTACATCTCGCGGCTGGCGCGGCCTTGTCGCACGTTCGCGCACCTGCCACAATCCTAGTCCACGGTAGGCGGGTGCGCCGCAACGCAGGGGAGCGCATGGACTGGGAGACGGCGATACGCGCAGAGCTCGAACCGATGGTGCCGTACGCACCTGGCTTGCGGGTGAGCGAAGTTCGCGAGCGCTCCGGCAAAGACAGGATCCTCAAACTTTCGAGCAACGAGCACCCGTGCGGACCGTTTCCCTCGGCGATTAGAGCGATGGAGGCCGTGCTGCCTCGTCTCAACCGCTATCCAGATGGCGCGGCGCGCGCTTTACGCCGTGAGCTGTGCGCCCGCCTCACTGTCGCCGATGAGAACCTCGTTGTTGGCAGCGGTTCCAACGAGCTCATCCGTCTCATCGCCCAGGCGTTCATCCGCCCAGGTGACGAGGTTGTTTTCGCGTGGCCGAGTTTTGTCGTCTACCCGATGGTGACTCAGATGTTCGGCGGCACGGCAGTCAAGGTGCCACTTGCTCACGGTGAGGTTCATGACCTTGAGGCGATGGCCGCCGCGATCACCGAACGCACCCGCATCGTGTTCTTGTGCAATCCCAACAATCCCACCGGTACGATCTATGATCGCCAGTCGTTTGAGGCGTTTTTGACTCGTCTCCCCGCGCATGTGATGCTCATTGTCGACGAGGCGTACTTTGAGTTCGTTGATGATCCCGAATACCCTGACGGCCTAGCCTACTTCGACGGGAAACGCCCGATCGCGGTGTTGCGGACGTTCTCGAAGATCTACTCTCTCGCGGGCGCTCGTATCGGATACGGTGTCGTTCCCGCGCCGCTCGCCTCGGCGATACACAAGCTCCGTGAACCGTTCAACGTCAACACCGTGGCACAAGTCGCCGCGTTTTACTCGCTCGCCGATGAGGCCGAGGTCATCCGCCGCAAAGAGGAGAATCAGGAGCAGAAGACGTACCTCTATTCATGCTTCGACCGTCTCGGCATACCGTATGTCCCGTCCCAGACAAACTTCATCTATGTGCATACGGACCGGCCGGTCGAAGCGTTCGATGCGCTCCTTTGCGAAGGGGTCATCGTTCGAGACTTCGGGACCGCGCCCGCGTTGCGGGTGGGGGTTGGTACCCCCGAAGACACCGCCACGACGGTAGCCGCCTTTCAAGCGGCCATCGACACTATGGGCGGCTGGTAGCGACACTCGGATCTCGCCGATGCTGGAGGCTGACCGAAGCAGTCGCGTTAATCACGTGCCGGGAGGTGGGATCGTGCGTTTTCGTTCGATAGCGGTGATAGGTGTAGGGCTCATCGGGGGCTCGTTCGCGGCCGCGGCCAAACGTTTGGATAACCCGCCCACAGTTGTGGGGATTGACATCGACAAGAGAGCCCTCTCGTGGGCGTGTGACCACGGCGTCATCGACACCGCGTCCCTTCCGGATGGTTTGGGCACGCAAGCGTGGCTCGGAGAGGAAGGGGTCGACCTTGTCGTGCTCGCGACACCCGCTGCGCGCGCAGAGGAGTGGCTGCTTCGGCTCGGTTCTATGGGATACCGCGGGGTCGTGACCGATGTCGCATCGACAAAGAAGGGGATCGTGGATGCCGCCGAGCGTTACCTGAGATCGGGCGCATCGTTTGTCGGTGGACACCCCATGGCAGGTTCAGAGCGTAGTGGCGTCGAGGCGTCCGACCCGAACCTGTTTGAAGGCGCGTACTACGTGCTGACGCCCACGGAGCGTACCGACATGGCCGCATTCCGCGGTGTGCACGCGCTTGTCTCCCAGTTTGGCTGTCGTGTCGTGTCGGTCGACGCGCACGCGCACGACGACGTTGTCGCTATAGTCAGCCACGTCCCGCACGTCGCCGCCTCGGCGCTCGTAAACCTCGTCGCGCACCACGCGATTGGGCGATCCGACACCCTTCGCCTCGCGGCTGGCGGCTTCAAGGACACCACTCGAGTAGCGGCGGGCAGTCCCGAGTTGTGGACGGGCATCTGTCTTGACAACGCTCCCGCGGTCATCTCAGGGATCGGGGAGTTTTGCGATCAACTCGAGCGATTCACAACAGCGCTCCAAGCTGGAGACGTCGAGGCCACGCGGGCGTGGCTTGCCGAGGCTGCCGACATCCGCCGTTCGCTTCCGGCCCAGTGGGTTCCGGCTACCGCGCAACTTACCGAGGTGGCCGTTCCGGTGCTCGACAGGCCAGGTGTAGTGGCCGAGGTGACCATGGCCGCAGGCAGACACGGCTGCAACATCGAGGGCATCGAGATCGATCATCGCTCGGAGGCGAGCGCGGATCTTCTCCTCGTTCTGACCGATGAGGGTGACATCGACGCCTTCGTTGCCGAACTTGTCGAGATCGGCTACTCGCCCCGGGTGGGCGCCATCGACATCCGCAAGGAGGGGTGAGGGTTCATGCGTTTTTCACGTTTCGCCAGTGACAAGGGGCTTTCAGGCGTGCTTCGCGTCCCTGGTGATAAGTCCCTCTCTCACCGGGCGGTGCTCTTTTCGGCAATGGCAGAAGGGACGTCGGTTCTGTGCGGTCTTCTTGACAGTGCGGACGTCCGGTCGACCATAGACGCCTGCCAGATGCTCGGAGCGCGCGTAGAGGATCACGTGGCCCAAGATGGCTCGATTGAGGCGTCGGTCACCGGATGGGGGGCAACGGGTCCCGCGCGACCCTCAGGTCCGATCGACTGCGGGAACAGCGGCACTACGGCGCGCCTGTTGCTCGGCGTGATGGCTGGGTGGGATGTCGAGGTCACGCTCATAGGCGACGAGTCGCTCTCCCGGCGTCCGATGAGCAGGGTCACGTGGCCGCTTGCCCTGATGGGCGCGACGTGCGTAGCCACCGGGGGACACCTTCCCGTTACAATCCGTGGTGGAACGCTCGAACCGCTCGTGTACGAATCTCCCGTCGCGAGCGCTCAGGTCAAGACAGCGATACTGCTCGCCGGTATTCGTGCTAACGGACGCACAGTTGTCCGCGAACCTGCGCGGTCGCGAGATCACACAGAACGCCTGCTTCCCGCGTTCGGTGTGACGGTGGGAAGCGACTGGGACAGCAACTCCTCGTGGGTCGACGGTCCGGTGACACCGTCGGCCGCTTGTGTTCGCGTCCCTGGAGACCCCTCTTCGGCGGCGTTCATAGCTGTGGCCGCCGCACTCGTCCCGGGAAGCGAGGTCCGCATCGATGACGTCGCCCTGAACCCAACCCGTACAGGCTTCATAGAGGTGATGCGGCGCATGGGCGCATCGATCACAACGGTTCCTGACGCTGAGTACGGAGGAGAGCCCGCCGGTTCCATCACGGTTCGCCACTCGCCGCACCTGATGCCCACGATCGTTACCGCCGAGGAGGTTCCTTCGCTCGTCGACGAGATCCCCGTGCTCGCGCTCCTTGCGTCCGCCGCCGAGGGCGAGACCGTCTTTCTCGGCGTAGGTGAGTTGCGAGTCAAGGAATCCGACAGGCTTGCCGCCATTGTTGATGGCCTTCGCATTCTTGGAGTCGACGCCCGCGCCGAGAAAGACACGCTATACGTGCGGGGTCCAGCGCGACTCAAGGGCGGGGTCGTGCTCGACAGCATGGGTGATCACCGGCTCGCGATGGTGTGGGCGCTTGCGGGAATTGCGGCCGAGCAACCCGTTGAAGTGATCCGTTTCGACGCCGTTGAGGTGTCATACCCAGGATTTGCGCGGGACATCGCGGCACTTAGGGGGCTGGACCGGTAGGAGAGGACGGCGTATGGGAACGCCAAGAGAACACGCGCCCTGGCGTGGTATGATTCGGCGGCCTTCCCACCTTTGGACGGACAGGACCACGATGATCGTCGCGATCGACGGCCCGGCTGCTTCGGGCAAATCGACCGTCGCCAAAATGCTCGCCACGGCCATCGGCGCGCACTACCTCGATACCGGAGCTATGTACCGGGCGGTCGCCCTTGCCGCTCTCCAGAGTGGGATATCCCTCGATGACACGGAGGCCCTCACCCGTTTGTCCGCTGCACTCACTATCACCTTCGAGCACACCGGCGGCTCCCCGTTGCCGACAGCGGTGCTTCTTGACGGCGTAGACGTGACATCCGCGATTCGCACGCCAGAAGTTGATGCCGCCGTGAGCGCGGTCGCAAAGACGCCGGGCGTTCGCGCCATACTCGTCAGCCGTCAAAGACAGATCGCTTCAGCCGAGCCGGTGTTGGTCGCCGAGGGCCGCGACGTCGGCACGGTCGTCTTCCCGCACGCCGCTGTTAAGGTCTTCCTCACCGCTTCTCCCCAAGAGCGAGCGAGAAGACGTCACGCCGAGATGACCGGCCGGGGTCATGCCGTAGAAAACGCTGATGTGCTCGCGGGCATCGCGAACCGCGATGAGGCGGACTCTACTCGCGACGCGTCTCCGCTCTTGATCGCCGCTGACGCCGTTGAACTCGATACGACCGGGCTATCGGTTGCCCAAGTCGTCGCAAAGATCGCCTCCCTTGTGGAGGAGCGACACCGATGAAGTGGCTTATGGCGCGCATACTCAGGGCATCTGTCGCCAGGCTCGTCCTTGCGATCTACCGCACCCGTTTCATCGGCGCCCATCACGTGCCCGCGACCGGCGCCCTCATCGCTGGCAACCACGTTTCCTACCTCGACCCGGTGTTGTTGTGGTGTGGGGCCACTCGTCCGATCCACTTCATGGCAAAGGCCGATCTGTGGACCGTGCCAGTAGTGGGATGGGTGCTTCCGCGGCTATGGGCGATACCCGTACGTCGCGGAGAACCTGACAGGAGCGCGATTTCCAACGCCACTACCCTGCTTCAAGAGGGCAAACTCGTCGGCATCTTTCCTGAAGGGACTCGGCACCGTGTTGCGGACGATTCTTTTGGAGAAGCCAACGAGGGGGTAGCCTTCATCGCGATGCGAGCAGATGTGCCGGTTATCCCTGTAGGGATCGCAGGCACGGAAGCGGCAATGCCGCCTGGGACTCGGCTTCCCCGGTTTCCGCGAGTCACGTTCGTGTACGGTCCCCCCATCCATCCGGCCGCATTCGCCACCGGTGGACGAAAGGAGCGCGTATCCGCGATGACTGCCGCTATCATGGAGTCGATCGCCACGGCGCGTTCACAGGCGAGGGAGCGATAGCGATGCACGTCAAGGTGGCTCGGCACGCGGGCGTATGCTACGGCGTCGAGCGCGCGTTGCGACTTGCGCAAGAAGCCGCCGAGGGCCACGCGCGCGTACTGACCCTCGGCCCGCTCATACACAACCCTCAGGCCGTTGCCGCACTAGAGGCGCGCGGCGTTCAGGTTGTACGAGAACTTGACGACGTCGATGACGGAACCCTCGTCATCCGCTCGCACGGAGTCGAGCCCACGGTGATAGCCGCAGCCAAGGCGCGCGGGCTGAACGTGATCGATGCGACGTGTCCGTTCGTCAGCAAGGCGCACGACGCGGCTCGGCTTTTGCACGACGAAGGGTACATCGTCGTGATCGTAGGTGAGTCAGACCACCCCGAGGTAGCAGGGATTCGCGCACATGCGGGCGGCGGCGCGATCACCGTCCAGGAACCTTCTGAGGTGCCTGAACGGATGCGTCGCGGGAGAGTGGGAGTCGTCGTCCAGACCACACAGCCGCCCGCGCGTCTTTCGGCAGTGATAGAGGCGCTCTTGCCACGCGTTTCGGAGTTGCGCGTCTTTAACACGATCTGCTCGGCCACGACGCAACGCCAGAGCGCCGCCGACACGCTTGCTCGAGAAGTCGACGTCATGGTCGTTGTCGGCGGTCACAACTCGGGCAACACGAGTCGCCTCGCCGAGATATCCGCAGCGGTCAACCCGCGCACTTACCATGTGGAGACCGCCGAGGAGCTCGATCCCGCCTGGTTTGCAGGCGCTAACGTCGTTGGCGTGACGGCCGGCGCTTCGACCCCGGGCGAGCAGATGCGTGGCGTGATAGCGGCCATCGAGTCACTTGGATAGCGTAGTGGACGGCCGCCGTCGATACGGCATGGGCGCGGCGTGCGCTCAGGGCGCACTCGTAGCCGCGGTTGATCGCGGCTCTCCCGCGGCGCGCGCGGGGGTACGTGTCGGCGACATCATCGATCGTGCGAACGGGCACCTGCTTCGGGATCTTGTCGACTGGCTGTGGCATACGGACGGTCCGGCGGTCTCACTACTGCTACTGCGCCCCGATTCCGCAGGTGATTCATACGGGCGCACCGGTCTCGAACTTACTCGCGCGCCGGGAGAGGCGTGGGGAATCGAGTTTGCCGAGGTGGTCTTTGACGGCGTGCGCACCTGCGTCAACAGCTGCGCATTCTGCTTCATGTCGCAACTGCCCCCGGGGTTACGGCGCGCGCTCTACGTGCGCGATGACGACTACCGGCTCTCGTTTCTTCAGGGAAACTTCGTCACCTTGACCAATCTGGACGACACGGATGTGCGACGCATCGTACAGCGGCGTCTCTCGCCGCTGTACGTTTCGCTGCACGCGGTGACTCCACGCATTCGCGAACGTTTGGTGTGCGCTCGCGGGACCGACCGCGCCCTTGAGGTGTTCGATACGCTCGTGGAGGCAGGTATTGAGACCCACGTGCAGATCGTTGCGGTCCCAGGCGTAAACGACCAAGACGAGCTCGACACGACACTGTCGTGGCTCGCCGCGCGGGAAGGCGTGCGTTCGGTGGGTGTCGTCCCGCTCGGCTATACGGCGCACCAAGAGCGATACTCGGCTTCGTATGAAGACCGTGCCGCCGCGTCCGGTATGATCGAGCGTGTGCAGCCCTGGCAGTTGGCGATGCGCCAGCAAGACGGGGTGACGTGGGTATACCTCGCTGACGAGTTCTACCTCAACGCCTGTGCACCCTTCCCAAGTACCGAGTGGTACGACAGTTTCCCGCAGTACGAAAACGGCATCGGCATCGTTCCGGCGTTTGTCGAGGAGATGATCGAGCTTAAGGCGGAGTTCACGTCGGCGCTCCTTGCCATGCCAGAGACTGAGTCGGTGACGCTCGTGACAGGTGAGCTCGCCGCCTCCACACTCGCTGGTGCGCTGGAAGCTGTTGGCGGTGTTGGCAAGGTGCGCTTGCTGGCCACTCCAAATCGCCTGTTCGGGGGCAACGTTACCGTCGCCGGGCTGCTTACCGGAACCGACATCGTTACTGCCATCGCCGCAGACGCGATGTGCGGCCAAACGGCCTACGTGGCCCCTGATGTGATGCTTAACGCAGACGGCGTGACCCTCGATGACATGACCGTTGAGGATATCCGTGCCGCGACGAATGGGACGGACGTGGCATTCGTCGATCCCCGGCCCGCAGGGTTGCTCGGCGCGTTGCGGCGGGCGGCGTGCTGATGGCGCAGGGTGCGTGGTATCGTGTAATGCCGCGGATCGTACTTGACGCGAGCCAGACCGCACACCCTTTGACCAGAATCCTGGTGAACACGTGGCCCTGCCAATTGTAGCTGTCGTCGGCCGACCCAACGTTGGGAAGTCGACCCTCGTCAATCGCATATCGCAGACCGGGGACGCAATAGTCCACGAGGCTCGCGGCGTGACCCGGGATCGCTCCTATCACCGGGGCGACTGGAACGGCCGGGAGTTCATGCTCATCGACACCGGGGGCATCGAGACCGGCACGAACGACCCGTTTGCCGAGTCGATCAAGGCCCAGGCGTTGGTCGCGACCCGGGAGGCGGACATCATTATCGCGCTCGTCGACGGCACCACTGGCGTCACTCCAGGTGACGAGGAGGTCGCACGGCTCCTCAAGCGCGCCAGACCTCCCGTCTTCCTCGTGGTGAACAAGATGGACACCCCCAACCGTGACGATGAGATTCACGAGTTCTGGTCGCTCGGATTGGGGCAGCCGTGGCCCGTCTCGGCGACTCACGGTCACGGCACGGGTGATCTGCTAGACGCCGTGGTGGCCCTTCTGCCTGACACTGAGCCGCATCAAGAGAGCGGCGCGATCGATGTGGCGATCATAGGCAAGCCTAACGCTGGCAAGTCCTCGCTGCTCAACCGTCTGACCGGAGTAGACCGTGCGATCGTGAGCGAGACCGCAGGCACCACACGAGACACGCTCGACGTGCTGGTCGACCGCGGCGGCACGGCGTACCGTTTTGTTGACACCGCGGGTATCCGGCGTAAGGCACGCATAGACCAAGACGTCGAGTACTACGGCTTTGTTCGCGCGATGCGCGCGATAGACCGGGCCGATGTGGCGCTGCTCGTGGTCGACGCCACCGAGGGCATAACCGATCAGGACCAGCGAGTCGCCCGCTTTGCAGCCGAGCGAGGTTGCGGACTGATCATCGTTTTCAACAAGTGGGATATCGTCGACGGTCAGGAGTGGCGCGATGAGATTGAATACCAGCTCACTGACCGGCTCGGCTTCGTGAGTTACGCGCCCGTCGTGCGGGTGAGCGCGCTCACAGGTTTGCGCGCCAACAAGGTCTTCCAGGCGATCGACACCGCGTGGGAGGGGTACACTCGTGAAATCTCGACGAGCGCCCTAAACAGGGTTCTCACTGAGATGCGAGAGTTCGGCCACACGGTGACCAAAGGGCCGCGAACACTCCGCATCAACTACATGACACAAACACGCACGAAGCCACCGGGCTTCACGCTCTTTGCCAATCACCCTTCGCTTGCCGACGACTCGTTCAGACGCTACGTGGAAAATCGTCTTAGGGATGCGTTCGACTTAACCGGCACACCTATCATGCTCAAGTTTAAGTCGAAGGACACCTGATGGGCAGGGACACGAAATGATTGATGAGGGCGCGATCCGGATCGCGGCCGGGGCGGTTACCGCGTACTTCATCGGCGCGATACCGTTCGCGCTCATCATTGGAAAACGCTACTACGGCGTAGACGTTCGCGAGCACGGTTCGGGAAACTTAGGCGCCACCAACGTGCTTCGAGTCCTTGGTGCGAGAGCGGCTCTTGCCACGTTCGCCCTCGACATCGCGAAGGGAGCGGCGGCTGTAGGACTCGGGATACTCTTCCATGCGGCCTATGTCTCGCCCTCGGCTTACGACTGGGTCCTCTTAGGCACGATGCTTGCGGCGGTGCTCGGACACTCGTACTCGCCGTACGTGCGTTTTACTGGTGGTAAAGGTGTTGCCACGGCCGCCGGTGCGCTGCTTGTCGTCACTCCGCTCGCGTGGCCTGTCTTATTCGTGTCTTTCGTTCTTGTCGTCTACCTCACGCGTCTTGTGAGTCTCGGTTCCGTCATCATCGCACTCCAGTTTCCGGTACTCGTTGTGCTCCTCTACGGTGACCGGCCCGCGCTCATCGTGTTGTCGCTCGTAACGGCCGCACTTGTGGTCTGGCGTCACCGGTCCAACATCGGCCGCATCATTCGCGGTCAAGAGGATAGAATCAGCGTTGGGAAGGGTGTCGCGACCGTACGGGAGCGGGAGGGGAAAGCGGAGTGAAGCATGCGGCTGTGATCGGCGCAGGTTCGTGGGGGACGGCCATCGCATCTGTCCTCGGCGGCAAGGGTATATCAACCGCACTGTGGGCTCGATCGGCTGAGGTCGCCGACGCGCTCAACGCCGTGCGCCGCAACCCGCGCTACCTTACGGGTGTCGTCCTCCCGCCGGAAGTGTGGGCGACCACCGATGTCCAGCAGGCGTTGCGAGATGCCGAGATGGTCGTGTTAGCGACGCCGTCCAAGTCCATCCGTGAAGCCGCCGAGTCGATTCGCCCCTACTGGGACACGTCCACGCCGGTGGTCTCGCTCGCGAAGGGACTCGAGCGCGGCTCGCTGTATCGCATGACTGAGGTGCTCACCGATGTTCTCGGGCACCGCGAGATGTTTGCGGTGCTCTCAGGACCCAACCATGCCGAGGAGGTATCGGTCGGGATACCCTCTGCCACTGTCATCGCCGCGTACGATCAAAAGATCGGTGTCGCTTTGCGCTCGGCGTTCATGACGTCATCGTTTCGGGCGTACACGAACCTTGACGTCGTGGGGGTGGAGCTTGCTGGCGCGTCCAAGAACGTTATCGCGGTTGCGGCTGGCATGTCTGACGGCCTCGGTTTTGGCGACAACACCAAGGCCACACTCATGACAAGAGGACTTGCCGAGATGAGTCGGCTGGGCAAGGCGGCTGGCGCCAATCCGCTCACGTACATGGGTCTGGCCGGGATGGGTGACCTCATCGCGACGTGCACGTCGCGTCACAGCCGCAACCGGGCGCTCGGCGAGCGGATCGCGCGGGGAGGAACGGTGGCCCAGTTCGAACGCGAGACGCATATGGTCGCGGAGGGTGCGGTGAGCTCAGCTACCGTCGACGAGCTCGGCGTGCGGCATGGCGTCGATATGCCGATCACGCACCAGGTCCGCGCGATCGTTCACGACGGAGCCCCCCTGGCATCCGCCGCCGCGGCGCTGATGGGTCGCGACGCGACCGATGAGCTCCATGGTATGGACCTGATCGACATCTGAGGAGGAGAGGCACGCATGCCGGAACGTGTCATGATGGCGCCGTCGATCCTCTCGGCGGACTTCACCGACCTTGGAGCGGCGGTACGCCTCGTGCAAGAGGCTGGCGCGGACTTCATTCACGTCGACGTGATGGACGGGCACTACGTACCCAACCTCACCATCGGGCCGCCGGTCGTCAAGGCGCTCAAACGCGTCGCCACCGTCCCGCTCGACGTCCACCTCATGATCTCCAACGCCGAGGTAAGCGTCGATCAGTATCTTGAAGCAGGCGCTGACTGGATCACCGTGCACGTCGAGGCGTGCGAGCACCTCCACAGGATCGTGAGCCACATCCGCGCGTCTGGCGCGCACCCGGCGGTAAGTCTTAACCCCGCAACTCCAATCGAGCACATTCGCGACGTGATCGCCGACGTTGACATGGTGCTTCTCATGAGCGTGAACCCTGGTTTTGGCGGACAGTCATTCATCCCGCGAACGACGCGACGCGTTCGCATGCTTGCGAACATGTGCGCCGAAGAAGGCGTTTTTCCGCTTATCCAGGTCGATGGAGGCATCGACCTGGCAACGGCGCCCCTCGTCGTGGCAGAGGGGGCGCGCGTGCTGGTGTCCGGAAGCGCGGTATTCTGTGCCGATGATCCGGCGCGCGCTCTCCGCGAGATCCGGCACGCGGCGGAATCGGCGATCGTGTAGTACAATCTGCACGCACTTTCTTCAGGGCGGGGTGAAAGTCCCCACCGGCGGTCAGAGCCCGCGAACCCCGAAAGGGGTCGACCCGGTTGAATTCCGGGGCCGACAGTAACAGTCTGGATGGGAGAAGGAAGGAACGCGCGTATGCGCCTGTTTTCTGACGTGTCGTCGACCGTTGCTGACCCGCACCTTCGCCGAGCGTACCAGCTCGCCGAGCGGGGACGCGGCAGGACCGCTCCCAATCCGATGGTGGGTTGCGTCTTGGTACGCGATGGCGTCGTCATCGGGGAGGGATACCACGAGAGCGAAGGCGGCCCGCATGCCGAGATCGCGGCTCTGAGATCAGCTGGCCGCATGGCGCATGGCGCGGACGCATACGTCACCCTCGAACCATGCGCACACCACGGTCGCACGCCACCATGCGCAGACGCGCTCATCGCCGCACGCGTGGCTCGCGTTTTCATCGGGATGCCAGACCCCACACCTCTTGCTCAGGGAGGAGCGCGACGTCTCGCTGAGGCAGGTGTTGAGGTCACGTTCGCCGATGATCCGGCTCCATTCGAAACGCTCAATGACCCATGGCTCACCCGTGTCGCGTCGGGATTGCCATGGGTCCAGGTGAAGGTCGCCTCATCTCTCGACGGCGCCCTCACGCTTGCGGATGGCATTCGTAGCGAGATCACAGGACCCGGAGGGCTGGCGGTGACGATGCGGCTGCGCGCTGCGGCCGACGCCGTGCTCGTAGGGGCGCGGACCGCCGAGATCGACAAGCCCACGCTCACGGTGCGCGACTCTGACGGAATCGACGCGCCGCACCAGCCACTGCGGATCGTACTCGCGCGCGATCACGTGCCAGCGATGGTGCCGCTGTTTGATGACGCTCGCGGTCCCGTTGCGCTCGCGTGTCATGCTCGGACCGCTGTGTCTGGGCCTCCCGAAACGGTCAGACTGCTGGAATACCTGCCCTCCGAGGGTGTCTCTGGCGCTTTGAAGGCGATAGCTCACTGCGGTGTCGATCGTTTGCTGGTCGAGGCTGGCCCCAGATTGCTCACTGCCTTGTGGGACGGGGACTTGATTGACGAGCTCGTTATCGTGCACGCCGGCGGCATGGCAGGCGTATCGGCTCCGGGTATGTATCTCGGAGACGTAGGGAATGTGGCCTCTAGACTCACGCGTCCTATGTACGCGGTTGAATCCGGAGTGGCAGGCACTGATGCCGTAAGTGTGTGGAGACCTAAGGAGCGGCGCGAGGGTGTCGCAGGAAAGGAAGGTCGGTAGTCTCGATGTTCACTGGTCTGGTCGAATCTGAAGGAATCATCACCCGGATCGAACGGGTCGCCGGTGGCGCTCGGCTTGAGGTGTATGCGCCGGAGTTTGGCCGGGATATGTCGATTGGAGACTCGATAGCTGTCGATGGGGCGTGTCTTACCGTAATTAAGTTCATTCGCGGCGCATTCATCGCCGACGTGAGCGAGGAGACGCTGTCAAAGACCACGCTGGGCGGCATGCGGCAAGGCGGCAAGGTAAACCTCGAGCGCGCACTCAGGTTGTCAGATCGTCTTGGCGGCCACATCGTGACCGGCCACATCGACGCGATAGGATCGCTTGTTATGCGACACCCGGCGGGCAACTCAACTGTCTATCAGTTCGCGGCGCCGCCGCAGCTTATGGACTACATCGTGCCTAAGGGATCGATCGCGGTCGACGGCATCTCTCTGACGGTCGCGCAGACGAGGAGAGACGGTTTCGCGGCGGCTGTGATCCCTCACACCGAGCAGGCGACGACGCTTGGCGCCAAGACGGTAGGCACGCCGGTCAATCTCGAGGCGGACATGCTCGCGAAGTACGTGAAGCGTTTCGTGGCGCTCTACGCCGGTGTCGACGACGAAGAGCCCCGCGCTGGCCGCCGCGGGCTCGGCGACATGCTCCGCGAACTTACGGACGGAAGGTGACCCGGGTGCGCTCCGCCGACACCTATGTGTTCGCCTCTATTGAGGAGGCCGCAGTCCAGATTGCCGCTGGAGGCATGGTGATCGTTGTCGACGACGCCGACCGCGAGAACGAGGGTGATCTCGTCATGGCCGCCGAAAAGGTCACCGCTGACGCGATCAACTTCATGGCTACCCACGGTAGGGGACTGATCTGCCTGCCGATGACAGGTGAACGCCTCGACGAGCTGCGAATCCCGCCGATGACCCGCGACAACACATCGGCGCAGCAGACCGCTTTTCACGTCTCGATCGGCGCAAAGGGCCGCATCACGACGGGTATCTCGGCACCGGACCGTGCAGAGACGATCCGGGTAGCCATCGACCCTGCCACTACCGCGGACGACATCGCGATGCCCGGTCACATATTTCCGCTGCGCGCCCGCTCAGGCGGGGTGCTCGAACGTGCCGGTCACACAGAAGCGGCGGTCGATCTCGCCCGGCTTTCGGGTCTGTATCCCGCAGGTGTCATCTGCGAGATCATGGACGCAAGCGGCACGATGGCCCGCGTGCCCGAACTTGAGGCCTTCGCGGCTGAACACGGTTTGCTGATGATCACCGTCGCCGATCTCATCCGTCACCGTAGGCGTACTGAGCGTCTTGTCGAGCGCACCTCAACAGTCCGATTGCCCACGAAGCACGGCGAGTTCACCGCGCACGGTTATACGTCCACGCTCGACGGCTCGACGCATGTCGCTCTCGTGGTCGGAGATGTCGCGAAAGCAGAAGACGTCCTCGTCCGGGTCCATTCCGAGTGCCTGACGGGCGATGTCTTTCACAGTCTGAGGTGCGACTGCGGGGACCAGCTCGAAGAAGCGATGCGCCGCGTGCAGTCCCAGGGGCGTGGCGTCATACTCTACATCGTCGGCCACGAGGGCCGCGGCATCGGGCTTGCGAACAAGCTCAAAGCCTATGAGCTCCAAGAGTGCGGAGTCGATACCGTCGAGGC
The DNA here is from genome assembly GCA_018333995.1 of Clostridiales bacterium. NCBI lineage: Bacteria > Bacillati > Bacillota > Clostridia > Eubacteriales > Clostridiales bacterium. Next base: position 127,544 of record JAGXSG010000007.1, read on the forward strand.
CAACGAAGCACTGGGCTTCGCTCCTGACCTCCGGGATTATGGGATCGGCGCCCAGATTCTCGCCGACTTAGGATTGACGTCAATGCGGCTGCTCACAAACAACCCCACCAAGATCATTGGACTCGAAGGATACGGTCTTACCGTGACCGAGCAGGTTCCACTCGAGGTTCCCGCGTGCCCCGAGAGTCTCGCCTACCTGCGCACCAAGCGAGAGAAGATGGCGCATACCCTCATACTCGCGGACGAATCCGCCCCCCGCCGAAAGGAGCGTTCATGACAGTCTACGAAGGTGATCTGATCGGGACCGGTCTTAAGTTTGGCATAGCGGTCAGCCGTTTCAACGAGCTGCTGTCCTCGCGCCTTCTCTCGGGCGCGGCAGATGCGCTCAACCGCCACGGCGTCGATGCGGAAGACATCGATGTAGCCTGGGTGCCCGGAGGTTTCGAACTGCCGTTTGTGGCCAAGCGCCTCGCCGCCAGTGGCAGGTACGACGCTGTGATCGCGCTGGGCGTGATCATACGCGGGGGCACCCCGCACTTCGATTACGTAGCAGCCGAGGTCGCCAAGGGAGTAGCACAGGCCTCGCTTGCCACTGATGTCCCTGTGCTGTTTGGTGTGATCACCGCCGACACCATCGAGCAGGCGGTCGAACGGGCGGGCACCAAGTCGGGCAATAAGGGATGGGACTCGGCGATCGGCGCTATCGAGATGGCGCGTCTCATGGACTCGCTCGCGAACAAATGAGAACACTGAACGCGTAGACGATTCCGTGAGCGCTCGGCGTGTAGCCCGGTTACGAGAAAGCCCCGCAACCATTCAGTCGCGGGGCCTTCTCCGTGTCCAGTGGGCTCTCACCACCCTGTGGTTGTCAGCCGTGGACCGTTGAGCACGGGATCCGCCTGAGCGGCGGGTGTCACAACATATCAGAGGCACCGTGCGCACACAAGAGACCCTGTGTTCGATTCGACGAACGGTAGAAGCAATACGGTAAAGGGGCCGTGTGCGATTGTGTGCGGTCGTATACTATCGACGAGTGAGATTTCTGGATGAGTGGCGGCGATAGGAGATTCGCAATGGACGATACCGGCCAGCGTGACGTCGCCGCGAACACCTCGCAAGACGTGAACTCTGCTCTCGGAGACTCCCGTGTGCCGCACGATGAAGAGACTTCCGACGCCTACACGGTGATGGAGATTTTTGGCATCGAGCTCAAGGTCAGGAGTCCTCGCCTTGCCGAGGTGCTGACGATGGAGGCATCACACGCCCTGGGCACAGACGTGCGCGAACTGGCCGATCCCGCCGCCCTGAGGCGGGTACGCGAAGATCTCGCCGAAGCGCTGCCGGATGTCATGATTGCGCCCGAGTCTCCACACGACCACGATGTGACTCGTGCGAGAACGGAATTGCGAGCCCGCGCAGACGCGCTCGCGCGCGCCATGGGCTTTGAAACCGCGCCAGGCGGTGTGTGGTTGTCGCCTACCGGCATCTCGCTCGTCACACGTATTGTGGAACGCGTGCCCACTGTAGCCTCGGCAACCGATGCGATAGATAAGATCGCGGGACTGCTTGAGACCGCTGACAGCGAGAGCTCCGCACTTCTTGTTGTAGAGTCCCAGGAGGCGGCTGACGTGTTCAAAGTCGCCATCCGGCACCGTCGGCTCTACGACGTGATGAGGACAATTTCGGTGGGCAATCTCCAGGAACTTCGCACTCTCGTCGCAGGCGGGGCGATCGATCATGCTCGAGCCCTCGTGTTGCTGAGTCCTCTCGTTGGGATCGACGTCGGCGAGGTGCTCTCCATCTTGAGCGCTTCCGCAAATCGCGAGTCCGGCGATTCCACCGCCTGAACGTTATCCGCCCCGATCCTCCTTTCACGCGTGTCCTTGACACGCGTGTGAGCGGCGCGTATCGTGCAGAAATCATACTGAATCGGTAAGGATTAATGTGCCGGAGCCGCGTCAATGAGACTTACCGCCAAAAGTGAGTACGGACTGCTTGCGATGATGGATCTCGCGTGCCGTGGTGGAGTAAGCCCGGTGAGCGCCCGCGAGATATCTGAGCGTCAAGTCATACCGGCGAAGTTCTTGGAGCAGCTATTCGCCGGCTTGCGCAAGGCCGGACTCGTCACGGCTGTCCGCGGAGCACGGGGCGGCTTTATCCTCGTTCGTGATCCGTCACAGATCACTGTTCTGCACGTGGTCGAAGCGCTCGAAGGACCCCTGAAAACCACGGTGTGCGGCGGGGACAGGGGCGCTTCGTGCGGGAAGAACGAGGCATGTGCGGCGGCGGCTGTCTGGGAGCGTGCAACCGAAGCGGTCCGCTCAGTGTTTGAGAATACTACGCTCGCCGAGCTGGCAAGCGCCCAGGAGCGGCTTGACGCTCCCCGCGCCGCTCGCGACACGAAGAACTCGGGAGGCTCGTGATGGAAGCGGTTCGTGATGTCTACTTGGACTACGCGGCAACAACGCCGGTAGACCCGCGCGTCGTCGATGCGATGATGCCGTATCTCACCGAGAAGTGGGGCAATCCCAACAGTCTGTATCAACGGGGCCGGGAGGCGTACACAGCCCTCGAGGACGCTCGCGAGCGGTTCGCAGCTGTGATCGGCGCCGAGCAACCCGGGGAGGTCATCTTTACCGCGGGCGGCACTGAGGCCGACAACATGGCGCTTCTCGGCATTCCGCTCAGGGCACGCCCAGAAGGCGGACACGTGATTGTCTCGGCATTCGAACACCACGCGGTTTTGGAGCCGGCGCACGAACTCGAGAAGCGCGGGTTTGACGTGACCTATCTCAAGCCGCGTCCGGAAGGCTACATCGATCCAGCCGATGTCCGCGACGCGATGCGCGCCGACACGGTTCTCGTTTCAGTCATGCACGCTAACAACGAGATCGGAACGCTCCAGCCGATAGCCCGCATCGCCCAAGTGGCGCACGAGGGTGGCGCGTACATGCACACCGACGCCGCTCAGACCCTCGGGAAGGTGCCGTTGGACGTCGGCGCACTCGGTGTTGACGCCGCCACTTTTTCTGGACACAAGATCTACGCGCCCAAGGGTGTCGGCGCGCTGTACATCAAGCGCCGCACCCCGCTTGCCCCGCTCATTCGTGGCGGCGGGCAGGAGTCGAAACGCAGAAGCGGGACCCAAAACGTCGCGGGAGCGATCGGTCTTGCCGCGGCCGCTGAGTTCATGACAGCCGAGATGGCCGAGGAGTCCCCTCGTTTGGCTGCTCTGAGGGACCGCCTGGTCGAAGGAATCACCACTACGCTCGAGAACACGGAGTTGAGCGCTTCTTATCCCGAGCGCCTGCCCAACATCGCCCACCTCATCATCAAGGGCGTGGAAGGCGAGGCGATGCTACTGCAACTTGACGCGAAGGGCATCGCCGTGTCGACCGGCTCGGCGTGCTCATCGGGTAGTCTGGAGCCGAGCCATGTGTTGTTGTCCATCGGATGTCCTCCTGAACTCGCCCACGGCTCGCTGCGCTTGTCGGCCGGAAGATTCACAACGGCCGCGGATGTCGAGTATTTTCTTGAGGTCTTCCCGCCCATCGTCAAGCGACTTCGCGAGATGTCGCCGGTGTATGGGCGGATGTTCGGTTCGCCGGAACGCTAAACCCCAGAAGAGAGAGGGATCGTACCGTGCTCTACAGTGACATAGTCATGGACCACTTCAACAATCCACGCAACGTCGGGGTACTCGATGACGCGGACGGGGTTGGTGAGGTAGGCAACCCTGTGTGCGGTGACATGATGAAGATCTCGATTAAAGTCGCAGATGACCGCATCGAAGACATCCGGTTTCAGACGTTGGGATGCGGCGCGGCGATAGCCACATCATCGATCGTCACTGAGATGGCACGTGGCATGACGCTCGGGGAAGCGGTAGCCATCACCAAGAAGCAAGTCGCCGACGAACTTGGCGGCCTGCCGCCTGCGAAAATGCACTGTAGCGTGCTCGCGACCGACGGCCTGAAAAGGGCGGTGGACGACTTTCTCGTCCGCAACGGACGCGAGCCTATCGCGGCAGGCGCGATAGCCCACGACGACCCGGCTTTCGATCCCCACGCGGAGGATCACGACGACGCGTGCGAGGTCGAAGGATAGCCGACACGCCATGAGAGTTTTTGTTGCGATGAGTGGCGGGGTTGACTCGTCGGTTGCTGCGGCGCTCCTTGTCGAGGCCGGTCACGACGTCACCGGTGTCACGATGCAGCTCTTGCCAGAAGGCGACGCTCCCGGGCAGTGCTGCGGAGACGACTCGGTCCGCTCGGCGCGTCGTGTCTGTGATGTGCTCGGCGTGCCCCACTACACGCTGAACATGCGTGAGGTGTTCTCGACTCACGTTATCGAGCCGTTTGTACGAGCGTACGCGCAGGGGATGACGCCAAACCCTTGCATCGCGTGTAACGACCACGTCAAGTTTTCCGTCCTCCTGGCACGAGTGAGAACGCTCGGCGCGGACGCGCTCGCTACGGGACACTACGCACGAATCGTACGTAACGGCGCCGGAAAAGCGCGGCTCGCTCGTGGCGCCGACGCGGGCAAAGACCAGTCGTACTTCCTGTATCGCCTCGTGTCCCCGGCGATCGATAACGTGGTCTTCCCAGTGGGGGAGATGCACAAGGAGCAGGTCCGCACGAAAGCCGCCGCTTGGGGACTGCCCACCGCCGAGCGGGCCGACTCGCAGGAGATATGCTTCGTGCCCGCATCAGGAGTGCCCGCGTTCGTAGGCGCTCGCGTAAAGGATGCGCTTGCCGCAGGACCGATCGTCGATCAGCACGGGGTCGTGCGCGGCTCCCACCGCGGGATCGCCCGCTACACCGTAGGCCAGCGAAAAGGACTCGGAATCGCCTCGTCAGAGCCGCTTTACGTCACAGCGATCGACGCGACCGCACACACGGTGCACGTTGGGCCAAGAGCGCTCCTGGAACAGCGCTTGGTCGTTGCGACGGACGCGGTATGGGGACTGGGCGAAGACGTTGACCGTGAAGGACTGCAAGTCACCGTACAGACGCGATATCGGATGGCACCGGTTTCGGCTATCGCCACGTTCACACCGGCGCGCCCGCGTGGAGGCGATGGGGTCGACACGCTGCGTATCGAGCTCGACATGCCGGTTGCCGGTGTGGCACCCGGGCAGGCTGTCGTATGCTACCGGGGAGACACGGTCGTAGGAGGAGGGGTGGCGAGCAAGACGCGATGAGGATCGACTTGCACACTCACACGTGGCGATGCCGTCATGCGACAGGCACCGCCGAGGAGTACGTCGCGGCCGCCCGCATCGCCGGTATCGACGTGATCGGACTGACCGACCACCTTCCGCTCCCTTCCGGCCTCGACCCGGCAGTGTGCTACGCGATGCCGATCAGTGAATTCGAAACCCATCTCGCGGAATTGCACGAAGTCGCGGCGAACTCTGACGGCGTGCACGTGTGTGTAGGGATCGAAGCCGACTGGCTGCCCTCGCACCCGGGTCACGTCGAGGGCATGCTCGCAGGACGCAAGTTCGACGTCGTCCTCGGCTCTGTCCACATGATCGACGGCTGGACCTTTGATGATCCCGACCTCATCCACATGTGGGATTCGCGCGACGTCGTCGAGGCGTGGGAGCGCTACTTTGCCGAGCTTTGTGACGCTGCCGCGAGCGGACTCTACGATGTGCTCGCTCATCCTGACCTCATCAAAAAGTTCGGTCACAGGCCCGCCGAGGAGCCCCTTGCCCTGTACGACGATGTTGCCGCGCAGCTTGCACGCACGGGTGTGGCTATCGAAGTTTCCTCCGCGGGTCTGCGCAAACCGGTGAGCGAAATCTATCCTGGACATGGCTTGCTTGCGGCGTGCGCGAGAGCGGGAGTCCCCGCCACTACCGCGTCTGACGCCCACACACCCGAAGAGGTCGGTGTTGGGCTTGATGCGGTCCGCGAGGCGCTCGTGCGCGCGGGCTATACGCGCGTCGTCTACTTCGTCGGACGTGAGAAGCGTGAGGTGCCGCTGTGAATCACACGAGTTTGCCTGTTGTTCCCACCGTTGGATCCGTCGTGTCCGCTGTAGCCGATGCGTTTCCGCCCGAGTGGGCCGAGTCCTGGGATCGGATCGGGTTGCTCGCCGGCGATCCGGAGTCACGATGCGAAAGGGTGCTCGTGACCCTCGATCTCACTCGTAGCGCCGTCTCGCGTGCTTTGGCGCTCGGGGCCAATGTCATCGCTACCCACCATCCGCCGTTTCTCGACCCGCCGCAGCGCCTGACTCCCAGCGTCGCGGGTCCGCTCTTCGACGCATTGACCGCAGGTGTCGCCGTCGTGGTCGCCCACACCAATCTCGACCGGGCCCCATCTGGCGCGACCGCGCTGCCCGCACTTCTCGGTCTTGAGGGTGGAGCCCCGCTCGAACAGACCGCGCTGCCGATGTCGTCTGTGATGGTGTACGTCCCGCACGACGCCCTCGCAAAGGTCAAAAGCGCTATGATGGCTGCTGGCGCGGGAAGAATCGGCCGATACGACGGATGCTCGTTTTCTGTCGAGGGAACCGGATCTTTCACTCCGAGGGATGGTTCGCGTCCCGCAATTGGCTCACCCGGATCGCCCACTAGCGTGAACGAGACCCGCCTCGAAGTGGTGTGTCCCAGGTCGCTTGCGCCGTCGGTGATCGCCGCTGTTCGCGACGCCCACCCTTACGAGGAGCCCCTCGTGGTCGTGACGGATGCAGTGATTGCGCGCGGAGACGCGCGGATGGGGCGCGTATGCGATCTCGATCAGGCGATGACGCTCTCGGAGTTTGCCGCACTCGCCGGAAGACTTGCGTGCTGTGCGGCGCGTGTCCGCGGCACGCATGACCACCGGGTTCAGAGAGTGGCGGTGGTAACGGGCTCGGCGGGATCACTCGTGGATTCCGCACTCTCGGCGGGAGCCGAAGCGCTCGTTGCCGGTGAGGTGCGCTATCATGACGCGGCGAGCGCCGTCGAAGCCGGGCTCGCGATAATCGAGCTGGGTCACGACGCCTCCGAGCGGCCGCTTGTCCCCGTACTTGCCGAAGCGGTACGGACAACGCCGGGACTCGACTCCGCAAACGTGATTGTTGACCGCCCGGCACCAGGGTACTGGACACCGTGACAGGAGATGGTGGGATGCACCAGGCGCGTATCTTGCTCGACCTGCAAGAGCACGACCTTGAGATCCGCCGCGACGAGAAGCGTCTCGATGAGCTTCCCGAAAAGCGCGCGATCCTCGAGTTGCGTCACAAAGCCGAGCAGGTCAGGCAGTTGCGCGCAAAGGCGGAGGGGCTTGCCCACCGTCACGAACTGGCCATTGCGGCTACCAACGATGAGATCGCTTTGATTGACGCAAAGATCACCGGCGTCCAGGCGGTACTCGACTCTGGCGGAGTCACAAACCCCAAGGAAGTCCACAACTTGGCACGCGAAATGGACGCGCTCAAGCGGCGCAAGGACAAGCTCGAAAACGATGCCTTGCAGACGATGGAACGACATGAAAAGGCCCTCGGGCAGGCGGAAAAGATCGACGCTGCGCTTTCCGCGCTAAGCTCTCAGGAGTCGGCGCTAATCGATGAGTTCCGTGTTAAGGGAGGAGAGCTCCAGCGCACCCTTGAGCGACGGCGCCAAGAACGTGACGCGCTCGCAACGGTCCTTGGCGCCGCTCTCCGTGAACGCTACGAGTCCGTTCGCGCGGCCAAGGGAGGAATCGGCGCCGCGCGGCTGGACAACACAATGTGCACCGCGTGTCGCGTAGACCTGCCACGTGAGCGAGTGCACGAGCTGCTCGGCGGGCCGGATGTGGGCGTGTGTCCGACATGCAGGCGTCTAATCGTAGTTCGAGGCTTTGACGATGAGTGAGGGCCGTCCAGCTTGCGTCATCTACACTGACGGCGGTGCGCGGGGCAACCCAGGCTTGGCCGGGGCGGGGTGGGTCCTGGTGGGCGAGACGGGAAAAGCGCTGTCTTCGGGCGGGAAATTTCTCGGCGTGGCGACCAACAACGTAGCGGAATACCACGGCGTCATCTGCGGTCTGACCGCCGCGCTGGCTGCGGGATGCGTTTCGGTCGAGGTGCGCTCGGACAGCGAACTCATCGTACGGCAGATGACCGGCCGCTATCGAGTCAAGAACGAGAACCTCAAGCCTCTCTTCTTAGAGGCTTCGGCTCTCGCCTCACGGTTTACACGCGTGCGGTTCACGCACGTGCGTCGCGAGGACAACCGTGACGCGGACCAAATGGCAAACGACGCCATGGATGCCGAGGCGGACGTGGGTGACGCGCCCGGCGATGCTCGCGGACCACAAGGAACGCTCTTCTGAGGAGGTCAACGTGTACGAGCTCACCGTCAAGGGGCACTTCGACGCGGCTCACGCGCTTTACGGGTACCCGGGAGAGTGCCGTGAGCTCCATGGTCACACGTGGGACGTCGAAGTCTGCGTGCGGGGCGAACACCTCGATGAGGTTGGTATTGTCTACGACTTCAAGCGCCTGAAGAGCGATCTCGCTTCGGTGCTCGAGCCGTATGACCACGCGTACCTAAACGAAGTCACGCCGTTTGACACTCTCAATCCCACAGCGGAAAACCTCGCGCGAGTCGTATTCGAGGCGCTCAGTGCGCGTGTGGGTCCGGAGGTGACCGTCACGGAGGTGGCGGTGTGGGAGTCTCCGGTCGCGAAAATCGTGTACCGGAGGTAACACCGGCGATGCGAGGGTATGGCACGGACTCCGCGCGCAAGTATCTGGGTGGGGGAGTTGTGCCAAACAAAGAGTGTCCCGAGAAACCTCGTCTGCGTGGTACCTACCGGACGACTTCCCGTTTCCCTCCATTGCGAAACCGTGTCGCTCAGGCCAACTTGCGTCGTGCCCTTGCTCTCGGCTTCCCGCCGGCGGCTACTGGTACGCCGTCCCTCGGAACTCGCTCGATCCGACTTCTCGGGACAGCTGTCACACTACAGGCACGCGAACCGAGGGTCAAGAGGATTTCAAAGATTTCTTTCAGAACACGCCGAACGGTAGCAGACGCACGCCGAGCGGTACCATTCAAGGACTAGACGGCAAATTTCTCACGAGTACCGCGTGTCGGCCTATGGACGTACTGACCGAATCCCTTAGAATGACCTAACAGAAGTCATTCAGTCAGTACACACCACTCTGACTCGGCCACACGTGTGAAGGGAGGGACCGCTATGCCTACCCCGACACTCGAAGAGTACCTCGAAGTCATCTACAAGCTATCAGAGCGCGGTCAGGTCCGCCCGACCCCCATCGCCGAGCAACTCGGCGTCTCCGGACCGACGGTGACCGCGACCCTGAAGCGACTGGAATCGCGTGGACTGATCACCCGGTCAAACGGCGGAGTCGTACTTACCGGCGAAGGTACCACAATCGCGGTCGACATCATACGAAGGCACCGTATCGCTGAGAGGTTTCTCGTCGACGTGCTAGGTATCAAGTGGGACGACGCTCACGAAGACGCATGCGCGCTCGAGCACGCGCTCTCACCGCGGGTATTGCACGCATTGCAAGAGTTTCTCGACAGTCCCGAGTTCTGTCCGCACGGTCACCCCATTCCGGACGCGCTCGGCGCAATCAAGAAGGTTGAAGGGCGCCTGCTGAGCGATGTTGACCGCGGTGGCGCCACACGTATTCTCCAAGTTCCGGAAGACGATGATGCGATGCTCACGTACCTGGGCTCCATCGGCATGTATCCGGGAACCGAGGTGATCGTGAGCGAGGTCGCGCCGTTTAAGGGACCGCTGCTCGTCGAGGTAAATGGGGTCACTCACGCACTGGGACGCGATGTCGCCGAGCGGATCGTGGTGGAGCTGGCTACCGGCCGCCCGTAAGAGGAGTCGGGACTTTGGTCAGTTACGCGTTGCGGAGTTGATGAGAGGTTCGACGAGGGCATCTCGACTGTCATGGAGGGGCATCACGATGAAGGGCGCCAGTGAGAGTGCGCCGCTTGAATCGAAGCTCGGTAGGCTTGCCGCTCGCTATGACGCTCGAAGCGACACGAACGATGTGCGGTTCGCACTTTCCTCGCCAAGTCATAACTTCGACTGGCAGTGGGAATCAACTGGCTCTCCTGAGCAGTACTTCATCGCGAGCACCACGAAGCTCTATGTGACCGCGCTTGTCATGCAGCTGCGCAACGAGAGTTCGGTTGATCTCGACGTACCGGTGGTCACGTACGTTGGCGATTCACTGATGAGCGGCATCCATGTCCTGAATGGGGTCGATTCGAGCGGTGTGATCACGCTTCGCCAGCTGCTGAGCCATACCTCGGGTATCGCGGATTACTTCGAGCAACGAAGGGGAGACGGTTCCAGCCAGATTACTCACGCGTTGCGCGAGGACTTCTCGTGGACGCTCGACGATGTCTTGCGAATCACGAGGAGCGAACTGATCCCGCGGTTTGCACCTGGAACTCCTGGTAAGGCCTTTTACTCGGACACCAACTTCCAGATTCTTGGCGCTGTAATCGAGGCAGTCACTGGTTGCAGCTACGAGGAGGCGCTCTTTGAGCGCATCCTCAGTCCGCTAGGGCTAAGCGACACCTACCCCTTCACCCGCGAAACCATCGATCGATATGACAGTGTGGCCGCGATGTTGCACGGCGCGTGCCTGGTGCGGATCCCCAAGGCGATGGCGTCGGTTCGCGCTGACGGAGGCATGGTTTCGACCGCCGGAGACGGCCTCGTCTTTTTGCGTGCGTTCATGCGCGGACATCTGTTCCCAGTCGAGTACCTTGATGAGATGCAGCAGCGATGGACCCCGATATTCCCCCCGCTCGAGTACGGCGTGGGCCTCATGCGGTTCGCTCTCCCGCGCTACTACACGATCTTTCGGAAGGTGCCGTTTATGGTGGGGCACTCAGGGGCATCCGGCGCGGTACTGTTCTACGTTCCGAAGCTCGATCTATACGTGTCAGGGACGATCAACCAGATCAAGAAGCGCAGCCTGTCGTACAACCTAATGGTCAGGATGGTCCTGAGCTGTGAGGATGCGTGGCAAGCGTAGCCCCGTCCCAATCGTGACAGACCATCATCACTTCTAATCTGGCGTAGCGCTTGGCGAACGGTACCGAAACCTCGGCCAGCGGCTACTTAGAGTGAACCAGTGTTCACGTATCACCACGAACCGCTTCACATGCACCTTTGGCCGAAGCATGTGACCGTCTGCCGGGACGTGTCTTCCTCTTGCTCACTCCTGTTGCGTACGCTCTGTCAACGACTTCCGCTCCGCAGTGTATTCAGGCACACGACGGCACGGCAGTCGGCTCATGAAATGGTCTCTCGAGTCAGAGCGGCACGGGACAGCTGCACACTGGAGCTGCGCTTTGCCGTTCGGGAAGGAACGATCACGATGTCTGTCTCTCAAGCCGAGGCCGCGACGCCAACACCCGTTCTCGTCGCTCCTACGTATGTACTCTCCCGGTGGACGATTCCCGTCGCTGGCCTGCTTCTGACTTTGATGGGTGGGATTGCATACGCGTGGGGCGTCTTCATCGTCCCGCTGGAGACACAGTTTGGCTGGGTTCGTGCGCAGGCGGCGCTGCCCGTCTCGATCTATCTGGCCGTGTTCAGTATATCGATGATCGTCGGCGGGATCCTTCAGGATCGGCACGGACCTCGTAAGGTCGCAGCAACAGGAGGTGCGCTGTTCCTGGTGGGATACCTGCTTGCCTCGCAGGTCGGCGCGGTTGCGTCCCCGTGGTGGCTGGTGTTTACGTATGGGGTCATCGGAGGATTTGGCTGCGGGCTCGCGTACTGTGTCGCGGTCCCCACCATCAGGAAGTGGTTCCCGGACCGGCCAGGGTTTCCGATCACGCTCGGACTTGTTGGATTCGGGATCGCGTCGGTTATTTTCGCTCCCTGGATCACGAGACTCATCGGTACCGTCGGGATAGAAAACACGTTCCTTCTCCTCGGGATCGTGACAAGCACGGTGACGTTCTTCGCCGCGTGGTTGATGAGGCTTCCGGCGCCTGACTGGACGCCAACGACCACACAGAGCAATGCTTCGAAGGTCAACGGCGGAGTAAACATCCTCGCGTCCCGCTCGGAGACAACCCTTAAAGATGCCCTCCGGACGCCGCTGTTCTACCTGTTGTGGCTCGGCTTCGCCGCCATCATCTTCGGTGGGCTCATGGCGATGACGCACGTGACGCCGTATGGAAAGCTCATCGGTCTTGAGCCAGCTGACGCTGCGCTCGCCATGGTGTTCTTTGGTCTCGCAAACGGGTTTGGCAGGCCAATCGCGGGTCTGGTCGCGGAGCGGTTTGGCCCTGTCAACGTGATGCTTGTGACCTATGTCGTGACCGCCGCGACCTACCTGGCTTTCAACACCGTCGCGACGAACGCCGTCACGCTGTACGCATGCGCGTTCGTGCTCGGTATCGGGTTTGCCGTCACGCTAGGCCTCTTTCCCGTCCTCGCGACTGTGTCGTTCGGGGCGAAGAACCTCGGGGCCGTGTATGGAGGAATCTTCACGGCGTTCGGTGTTTCAGCGTTCTTTGGTCCGATGACAGGAGCGCTTCTCTACGACAGGGCGGGGACGTATATCGTCCCGTTCGCGGTCGCAGGAACGTTCACCATCGTAGGGTGGCTGTTGTGCCTGGTCGCCTTCAAGCTGAAGTACCGCTTGCCGTAGGGGAGCACACAGTTCGTCGCCGCTGATCGTGAGGTCGGCGATACCCTCTCACCGCCGGAGGATCCTCTTGATATATCGAACACATGTTCGGTATAGTAGGGTCCTCCGGTCGAGAGGTCTCCCGTGGGTCGCAACACCGCTATCAAGCAATATGCACCGCTCGCCGAGGGGCGCGCTGACGATCTGTTCTCTAGCCGAGAAGGCCGCACGCCTGTCATCACGGACCTGCGCACGACTCCGTGGTTCGTACGCGCAGCTGAACTCGCACATCCTGGGAGCGCGGGGCTCGGCAAACGCGTTATCGAGCCAGTCACCGTAACGTGGGACGCCGCGCGCCGCGCGCCGACAGCGTTTTTGTGGCGCGCACGCGTCTACGATATCGACAGCATAGTGCAGATGTGGGCGGTCGAGCGCGCGTGGTGGGACGCTGTCAATGTGGTGAGCATGCGGTGCTGGCGCGTGCTCACCGGCAGAGGCGCCACGTATGACCTTGCGTTCGATCGCGTGAACGGGACCTGGCTCCTCCTTAGCGTGTTCGATTAGCGGCCGGTAAACCTTCGTGAGCGGCTCTTCCTTCACGCATCTGCACGTGCATTCGCACTTCAGCTTTGGCGACGGAGCGGCGTCGATCGACGCGCTCGTAGGTCGCGCCGCCGAGCTGGGCTTCGACGCGCTCGCGCTCACCGACCACCAAGGGCTTTCCGGCGCCATCCGTTTCTACCAGGCGGCGCGCGCCGCGGGCATCCGTCCCATCATCGGCGCGGAGGTGGTCGTCGAGACGGCAGGCATCGCCGGTGTGGGCACGGGCGCCACCGAGTGCGACCTGCCGCCCCGCGAGCGGCTCGCGTACCCGCCGCCTGCGGGCTTCGGGCGGGGTGCGGGCTACGGCGGCTTCCACATCACGCTGCTCGCGCGCGACATCACCGGCTACCGCTCGCTTTGCCGCCTGCTCTCCCGCGCACATGTACGGGCACAAAACGAGCCTAGTCTCGTCACCCTCGATGACCTCGCGCGCCACTCAGCGGGGCTCATCGGCATGAGCGGGTGTCCCGGCGGCGAGGTGGGCTCCGCGGTGCTCGCGGACGGGAGCGGGCGGGCGCGTGCGCGGGCGGCACTCGAGCGCCTCGCGGCATGCTTCGAGCCCGGAGCGTTCTACGTCGAACTCATGCACCTGCTCGCACCCGACTCTCCGCGCTATCTCTCCGCGCTCTCCTCGCTCGCGGAGAGCTGCGGCCTGCCGGTGGTTGCTACCAACAACGTCCACTACCTCACTCCGGCTGGGCACCGCATCCACGACGTACTCGCCTCGGCCTCCTCGCGCAGCGTGCTGCCCGGGCCGCTTCAGCGGTCCAACGCGGAGCTGTGGCTCAAGCCCGCTGCCGAGATGCGCCGCCTGTTCGCCGGCCGCGAGCACGCGTGCGACGCCACGCTCGAAATCGCCGAGCGCTGCGATCTCGACTTAGGGCTCGGCGAGTTCCACTTCCCGGCGGCCGATCTCCCTGCGGGCGTGACGGCCGCCTCCGCGCTCGCCCGGCGCTCTCACGAGGGACTTTCCTGGCGCTACCGGCCCGGTGACGGTGAGGCGCACGCCCGGCTCGTCCGCGAACTGGCCATCATCGATGAGCTGGGCTTCTCGGAGTACTTCCTTATCGTCGATGAGATCGTGCGGTTCGCGAAAGAGCGCGGCATCCGCTGCTCGGGGCGGGGGAGCGCGGGCGACAGCATCGTCTCCTACGTGCTCGGCATCACCGACGCCGACCCGGTCGCCTACGACCTGCTCTTCGAGCGCTTCTTGAACCCCGCGCGCCGCCAGATGCCCGACATCGACGTGGACTTCGACTCGGCCAGGCGCGACGAGGTCATCGACTTTATCTACCGGCGCTTTGGCACCGAGCACGTCGCGATGGTCGCGACCGTCAACACCATGACGGCACGCAGCGCGGTGCGCACGGCCGCTCGCGCGTTTGGCCACCCGCTCGCCGAGGTCAACGCGTTCTCGCGGCACCTGCCGTGGGTCGCCGCGCGCCACCTGCGCGAAGTGCTCGCGACCTACCCCGAGTGCGCGAACCACCCACTTCGCGAAACACGCCACGCGCGTATCGTCGAAATCGCCGAACAGCTCGACGCGTGCCCGATGCACCTCGGCACCCATCTCGGCGGCTTCATCATCACGCGCGAGCCCACCTGCACGTGGACGCCGCTCCAGTGGGCGGCCAAAGGCGTGGTCGTCAGTCAGTACGATAAGGATGACATCGAGGCGCTCGGCCTCGTGAAGATGGATATCCTCGGTTTGCGCATGCACTCGGCGATCAGCGAGGCGGTCGAACTCGCCCGCGCGCGCGTCGGCGAGGAGGCCGTGCCCGAGCCCTTCGAGCTCACACCAAACGACCCGCGCGTCTACGACCTCATCGCGCGCGCCGACACCGTGGGCGTCTTCCAACTCGAGTCGAGCGGCCAGCGCAACCTCAACACGCGCCTGCGCGCGGAGCGTTTCGACGACATCGTCGCGGCGATCTCGCTCTTCCGCCCCGGTCCGCTTGAGGCCGAGATGATCACGCCGTTCATCCGCCGCCGGCACGGCATCGAGCCCGTCACCGTCCCGCACCCCGCGATGGCAAAGCCGCTCGCAGACTCCTACGGTGTCATCATCTACCAGGAGCAGGTGCTGCTCGTCGCGCGTGTCGTCGCCGGGTTCGACCTCGCCGAGGCGGACTCGCTTCGCCGCGCGATGACCAAGGGCCGCAGCCGCGCCGAGATGGTGCAGATCCGCGGCCACTTCATCGACCGCGCACTCGGATGCGGGGTCGCCTTCGACGTTGCCGAGGAGGTATTCCGCCAGCTCGAAGGGTTTGCCGCCTACGGTTTCAACAAGGCGCACGCGGCGTGCTTCGCGATCGTCTCGTACGCGAGCGCGTGGCTGCGCACCTACTTCCCAGCCGAGCTCGCGTGCGCAATCCTCAACAACGAACCGATGGGGTTCTACACGCCGCGACTCGTCGTCAACGACGCGCGCCGCCACGGGATCGGCCTGCTCGCGCCTCACGTGAACTCGTCTGCGGCCCGCTACGCGGTCGAGCGCGACGGTGCCGCCATCCGTGTGGGGCTGCGCGACATCCACGAGATGAGTGCGCGGCTGCTCTCAGCTATCGAGCGCGAGCGGGCGGTGCGACCCTTCCGTGACCTCGGCGACTTTCTGCGGCGCACACGCGCCACGCTCTCGGAGGCTGAGAGCCTCGTGCGCGTGGGGGCGCTCGACGGGCTCGGGGTCAGCGAGCACGGCACGCCACCCGGCCGCGACGAGATGCTCGCACTCCTGCCCGAGCTAAAAGCCACGGTCGCGCGCGAGAGCGGTGCCGCCGACGACGTCTTGCTCCTCGCGCCGGGACCGTCGCGCCCCATCGAGGATCCCGCGCACGTAAGCGGCTGGTCGCCGGTGCGGCGTCTCTCGGCGGAGCTTGAACTTCTCGGCCTGTCGCTCACGTGTCACCCGCTCGAAATCGCCGAAAGCGACCTTCACGCTCGGGGGGTGACGTTCGCGCGCGACCTGCCCGCGACACCCGACCGCACGCGTGTCCGCGTGTGCGGGGTGCGCGAGCGGGCGCAAACGCCGCGCACGCGCTCAGGCAGGCGCACGTGCTTTCTTACGCTCGAGGATGCCACCGGTCTGCTCGACATCGTCATCTTCGAGGATGTGCTCGACAAGGCGGGGGAGACGATCGTGAAACATCGCTGCTACCTCATCGAAGGCGTGCTCCAAAACAACCCGGAGCGCGGTCTGGCTATCGTCGCGAAGACGGTCGTGCCGTACGTCGTGCGCACCGCCGCAGGAGACCCTGTGCGCCTGCGGCGCGGCGTGCCGAGCGGTCCGATGGGTCCTGCGCTCGGCGGGGCGGGCGCGCCTGAAGAAGACTCGTGGGAAGCGGCGGGGTGAGGACGGCTTTGGCCGGCTACTCGGCGTCGCCCTCGATGACGCCTTCGAGAGCTCGGACCTCATCGGCGATGATCTCAGGTCCTGCCATACGAATGGAGACACCGTCGAAACGACGACCGGTCACCTCGACGTAGAAGCCCCGCAAGTTGGCCAGTTCCGACTCGATTGTGTCAGCGTTGGCGATCACGGCGATGACCGTGCTTTCGGCACCGTCGGAACTCGCTACGCCCGTGACCGCCCAAAACCCACCCTCTAGTTCGACACGATCCAAGATGCCTACCGCGCGTACGGTCGTCTCATCGATCTCATAGAGACCGGGGGGATCAACGGCCTGGGTACTCCCGGAAGGTTGCGTGACGGACGGAGCGTTCTCCCGCCCGCATCCGCCGATCATGACAATTGACACAAGCACGGCAGCGATCGCGATCCGAGTAACCATCGACATCCTCCGTAATCTTCCCGATTGTCACACCGGCTTCACGGCGTCGGGCGTCCACCTATCGTCCTGCCTGAGCGAATCGCGTCCTCGCCAAACCGCTCCTTGACCGACTCGATGCTTCGCGCGAGCCGCTCACGTTCACGACTCTCGTGGTGGACAACCTCGCCGAGCAAATCGAGCTGGGTCGATGGCGTCTCGAACCCGCTTACGGCAACTCCGAGCAGCCGGATCCCGACGCCAGGAGACCATACTCCAGAAAGCAAGTCGAGCGCTGTTGCCACGATCTCATCGGCATCAGCAGTCGCCACCGGAAGGGTACGCTGCGCGGTGCGAGTCGTAAAATCACTGTATCGCACTTTCAGAGTCACCGTTCGTCCAGCCGATGTTTTGCGACGCAGGCGCGCCGAGACCTTTCGTGCAAGTGCGATGATGGCCGATCGAATCTCGGCGGCCTCGCGCACGTCGACAGCGAACGTCCGCTCATTGGAAACAGACTTCGCGCCTTGACGCACAGCGACCGGACGGTCGTCGACACCGGTTGCGCGAGCAACCATAGTAGAACCGTGCGAGCCGAGAAGCTCGCCTGCTGTCAGCTGATCGAGTGCGCCGAGTACGCCGAGCGTGGTGACACCAGCACGCTCGAGCCGCTCAGCGCTCACCGCACCGATACCCGGAAGCGCGCGAACCGGAAGCTGCGCGAGAAACGCGCTCTCCGTTCCGGGGGCGACGATGGTCAATCCGCGTGGTTTCACATGGTCAGAAGCGATCTTCGCGACCGTCTTCGAAGTCGCAAGCCCGATAGAGCAGGTGACGCCAAGCCGTTCCACGGCGGTCTGAATACGGCGAGCGACAACAACCGGGTGCGAGCCGGTTCTGCCGGGAGTAATGTCGGCATACGCCTCATCGATGGACGCCGGTTCGAGATAGGGCGTCTCGGCTTCGAGAATGCGACGCACCGCTTCGGATAGCTCCGCGTAGCGCCCGAATCGTGGTTTGACCCAGATCGCCCCTGGACACAGCGACGCGGCGCGTGAGGCAGGCATCGCAGAGCGCACCCCAAAGGCACGCGCCTCGTACGAAGCGGTCGAAACAACCCCCCGGCCAGCCGGGTCGCCGCCCACGATAACGGGCATCCCACGCAGAGCCGGATTGTCGAGCTGCTCGACGGCGGCGAAGAACGCGTCCATGTCGAGGTGAAGAATCGCTCGGCCTGTCCACGGTGTCGACGTCTCGTCCATACTGCTTCACAGTGTACCCGCCCACGACGTCTTAAAGGAGTCACATGCGCATCGGCGCACACATCTCGATGGCCCAAGGCCCGCTCGCGGCGCTCGCCTACGCGCGCGATGTCGGCTGCGAGTGCGTGCAAGTCTTCGCAAAGAGCCCTCGCAGGTGGGTGGGAAAGACCCCCGATGTCGAGGCGTCCCGCGCGTTCGCACAGCATCGCGCCGAGTACGGCGTACACGCGGTGTTCACTCACACCGCGTATCTGATCAACCTCGCCGCTGTCGAGCCGGACGCGCGTTCCCGTTCGATCAAAGCCCTTGCCGATGAAATCGATCGCGCACGTCTGCTCGCCGCCGACGCTGTCATCACGCACCTCGGTACCGATCCCTACGGTGATCGCGGTAGCGCCGCTTCGCGGATAGCAAGCGCAATCGAGGCAGCATTTGCCGAGGCGAGCGTAGAAGCTGACCGCGCGCGCACCCCCCGGCTCTTGCTAGAGAACACCGCTGGTGCCGGTGGAACGTACGGGCGTGACGTCGCTGACTTGGCCGCGGTCTTCTCGGCCGCATCACCTGAAGTTCGGCCCCTACTCGGAGTGTGCATCGATACCTGCCACGCCCACGTTGCGGGTATCGACGTAAGCAGCCCGGATGCATGGCGCGCGCTCGTTGCCGCTGTTGAGTCAGGTTGCGGCGAAGGGGTGATACGCGCGCTGCACGCGAACGATGCGATGTATCCGTTCGGGTCGAAGCGCGACCGTCACGCCTGGATAGGCGATGGCACCATCGGATACCAGGGGTTCTCGGCTATGTTGGGAGCACCGCTCGACGAGGACGTGTGTATCCTCACCGAGATGCCAGGCGAGGTGCCGATAAAGGATATGGAGAACATTGGACGCCTCAAGCGCCTGAGGACAGACGCGAAAGGAGCGCCAAGCGGATCAGCCAAGCTCGACGGTTGCCCGCATACGCGTGTGCCTCTAGCATAGGAGGCGCGATGACAGGTCAGTGTGATAATGATGAGAGGTGCCTTCGATGGCGTTCATCCTGCTTTCACGTGATGGTCTTGACGTCGAACTACTTGCCGGGCGGGCGTTCGAGACCCGCAAGGAGGCGCTGGGGGCCTTGCCGGATGTAAGTGCCGCTACGGACTCCCAGGAGTTTTTTATCGCCGATCTCGATGACGCCGTGCCCGTCCTCATCGTCCCGCAGCCGTATCCGGTGGCGCGCTCGGAATCGCCTTCCGAGGCAAGTGCCGGAGCGTGGGAGACGCCCACTGTCGAACAGCTCGAGCCCGAGACGCCTCAGGCACCAGCGGACGGTGTTCCGGACATGGACGCCGAAGAAGCAGCGGCGCTACTCGCCCCACCCATGGCGCCTGTGGGAGACCTCACGGACGCGCTGCGAAGGGCTGCTGGAGCCCTCGAGTCCTCCGGCATCGTCGCGCCAGAGTCGGTCCCGGCTGCGCCCCCTGCCGCAGACTCGGCTGTCACTCACTCAGCTGCCTGGCCGTGGGATGTCTCAGAGACAGACGTTCAAGTAGACGGAAACGCTGGTCTCGTCGAGCCGCCTTCACACGCTCGCGCCGATGATGATATCGCCGTGGGCGACACTCCGGCTGCGATAGTCGAGTACGTGCCGGACCCGCTGGAAGAACCCGCCCGTGATGTCGATGACCTCGTCCGCGCCGACGGTTCCGATGAGGCGATCGCCCTTGGCCGCCCCGTGATAATGGGAGCGTACAACGACCCCGGGGAGTTTGTTGCGGCTGAAGAATCGATGGACCTCACAGGGGGTGTGGAGGATACGCGCCCACCACAAGCTCCCGTCCAGAATGACTCCGGTTTGCTCGCCGACCTCGAAGAGATCGGCGTATCCGACGATACCGGTCAATACGAGCCGGGCTCATCGGATATCGCCGATCTCACGTGCGATGAATGTGTCTACCTGAACACGTGTCCCAAGAAGGGGGAGAGCACTCCCGCGTCGTGCGGCTCATTCCAGTGGAAATCGGTGTAGGACACCCACCTGCTCTAGCGCGCCTCATTCCGCCTCTACCTGCGTAATCGTCATTCTTTCGTGTCTTGCTTGACACGCACCCTTCTGTCGCATAACATTTTGTACTTAGCACGTACGAACACGTGTGCACCGTACACACGAATGTCTCGCTTGTGTACCGGTTACACAAGCGAGACGCTCAACAGAAAGGTGGCAGCAGACGCATGAGCAAGCAGAGTATGTACGTGGTCCTCGCCGTGGTCCTCGTCGCCGTGGCCTTCGTGGCCGGCAGATTTCTCGGTGGCGCCGAACCGCAGCAGACTCCAACCGCGGAGAGCCCTGACGAGGCACCCAAATTTGTCAACGTCTACACGTCCCGTCACTACGGTGTCGAGCCTGTGTTCGAGCGTTTCACGGAGGAGACCGGCATCGAGGTCCGCTTCACCAGTGGTGCCGACGCGCTTCTGAGAGAACGCCTCAAGGCGGAGGGCGAGAACACGCCCGCTGACATGTACATCGCTGTCGACGCGGGCAACCTCTGGCTCGCCGCCGAGGACGGACTCCTGGAATCCATCGATAGTCAAACGCTACGGGACAACATCCCCGAGGAGTTGCGCGATGCTGACGGGCGCTGGTTCGGCCTCACTCAGCGCGTGCGCACTATCCTCTACCACCCTGACAGAGTGACTCCCGAGCAGCTGTCGACGTACGAGGCGCTCGCCGATCCAATGTGGAACGGCCGCCTATTCATGCGTCCCTCGACTCACTCCTACACTCAATCGCTGGTCTCGAGCCTCATCGCAGAGCACGGACCGGCAGGTGCCGAGGAGATCGTGCGCGGTTGGGTGGCGAACCAGCCAACCTACATCGACAGTGATACTAAGATCCTCGAGGCTCTGGCGGCAGGCGAGGGTGACGTCGCTATCACAAACCACTACTATCTCGGCAGGTTGCTTGAAGAAAACCCCGACTTCCCGATTCGCGTGTTCTGGGCGAACCAGGATGATCGTGGAGCTCACGTCAACATCAGTGGAGCCGGTATTACCGCAAACGCACCAAATCGCGACAACGCGCTTGCGTTGCTTGAGTGGCTGAGCGGAACCGGACAGGAGATCTTCGCGAGCAGCAACCATGAGTTCCCTGCCAACCCGGAAGCTGAAGCACATCCCATCATTCAGGAGTTCGGTCCGTTCAAGGCCGACCCGCTTAACAAGGGAGAATTTGGACGCCTTCAGGCTGACGCGGTTAAGCTACTAAACACTGTCGGCTACGAGTAGTGTGCGATAGAGGCAAGAACGGTTGATGTCAGAGCGTCACGGTAGAGTCACGCGAAAGATCATGAAGAGGTGGGGCGCGAACAGCGCCCCACCTCTCGTCGCGCTGTTGATCGCTGGTCTCGCCGTCCTTCCCGTGGGAGTTGTTGCGAGTTCTCTGCTGACACCCACGTTCGAAGTGTGGTCACACCTGTGGGAGACCATTCTCCCCAGAATGGCGCTGAACACCGTGCTGCTCATCGCCGGCGTCGTCAGCGGCACGCTCGTGTTGGGAACTGGCCTCGCCTGGATCGTGACCGCGTACGAGTTTCCGGGCCGCCGCACATTCAAGTGGCTGCTCGTGCTCCCCATGGCGGTTCCGGCCTATATCATGGGATTCATCTACATCGCGCTGCTCGACGGCTCGGGCCCACTCCAATCGGCGCTACGCGACGCGGGTGTTCAGACGGCCGCGTTTCCTGAGATCAGGTCAGCCGCGGGCGTGATCGCCGTCATGACGCTTGTTCTCTATCCCTACGTGTATTTGCTCGCTAAAGCGGGATTCGACGAGATATCCGGATCGATGTTCGAGGCGGCGCGCGCGCTCGGAGCGAGCCGATCACGGCGTTTTTTCAAAGTCGCTTTACCGCTCGCCCGTCCGTCGATCGCGGCAGGTGCCGGACTTGCGGCAATGGAGGCGCTTGCCGACTTCGCGACAGTGAGGTACTTCAACTTCCCGACCGTGTCGGACGGGGTGTTGAGAGTCTGGCACGGACTGATGGACCTGGGGGCCGCGTCCGAGCTCGCGGGCGTGCTTGCCATGTTTACCCTTGTCTTGCTGCTACTGGAGCGCAGCTCAAGACGCAGACGGGCGTACCATCAGTCGAAGGGCAGAATTCCCGGCATACCAGTCACTCGTCTCAAGGGATGGAGTGCGGCAGGGGCGACCTCGGTGTGTGCCGCCACGGTGACTATCGCCTTTGGTATACCGGCTACTCAACTTCTCATCTGGGCTTACCGGGAGATCGGCGACGCGACGCGCGGTGAACTGCGCACCTATGGCGAGCTTGCACTCAACAGTCTCACACTTGCCTTGCTTGCCGCCGGATGCGCCGCTCTCGTCGGCCTGACATTCGCGGCGCTCTCGCGCGTCCGTCCTAGCGGCATCACACGGGCAGCGACAGCCCTCGTGTCGATCGGGTACTCGATGCCAGGCGCGGTAGTCGGCGTGGGCGTCATCCTCGCTCTCGCCGCACTCGACAGGACCGCCAATCGTGCCGGAGAGGTGCTCTTCGGTGTGGCTCCAGGCCTCATATTCGTCGGTTCCCTCGTTGGGCTTGTGTATGCGTATACCGCTCGATTCATGGCTGTTGCCCACAGTAGCATTGACTCCAGCATGGAAAAGATCGCTCCACAGACGGTACTCGCGGCACGCGCCCTGGGAGCGGGACCGCTTCGGGTTGGCTATCGCATACAGTTGCCGCTGATAATCCCTGGCATCACCGCCGGTGCGATCCTCGTCTTCGTCGATGTCATGAAAGAGCTGCCAATAACGGTTCTCCTGCGCCCATTTGGCTACGACACCCTGGCGATCTGGGTGTGGCAGATGGCCGCCGAGTCACTGTGGTCGAGCACAGCGCTGCCAGCGCTTGCGATCGTCGTGACCGGCCTTCTCCCCGTCAAGCTACTGCTTGATGCGAGCGAGACACATGAAAGGAAGCGGTAGTGTCATGAACAAGATTGAGTCTCCCTCAACAACATCGCCTGACTCCTCGCCACATGTGGTCCTGACCGCGGTGCGCAAGGAGTACGTATCCGGTGTTCCCGCGGTCGATGGGATCAGCCTTACGGTTAGCAGGGGGGAGTTCTTCTCTCTACTCGGCCCATCGGGATGCGGAAAGACGACGACCCTTCGACTCATCGCTGGACTAGAAACGGTGACGGAGGGCTCGGTCCTGATCGACGGGATGGAGGTAGCGAGCGCCACCTCACACACGCCACCCGAGGGCAGGCATGTTGGGATCGTCTTCCAGGATTACGCGCTCTTTCCCCACATGACCGTCGATGAGAACATCGCTTTCGGCCTCCACGGGCGTCCAAAAGCTGAAGTGCGGCACCGCGTGACAGAGTTGCTTGGCCTTGTGGGGCTCTCGTCTCTGGGTTCCAGCTATCCACACGAACTTTCCGGAGGTCAGAGACAACGTGTGGCGCTTGCGCGCTCACTGGCTCCCGCGCCCGAGATCATGCTGCTCGACGAGCCGTTCTCGAATCTCGACGCCGAACTCAGGGCATCACTTCGTGAAGAGACCCGCGAGATACTGAAGTCCCAAGGTGCCACCACGATCCTCGTCACACACGACAGGGAAGAAGCATTCTCACTGTCCGATCGCATCGGCTTGCTCAACAATGGGCTGCTAGAACAGGTGGGGGCCGCTTATGACGTATACCATCATCCCGTCAACGCGTTTGTGGCGGAGTTCACGGGAAAAGTGGACTTTCTTCCTGCCGAGGTATGCGGAGACCGGCTGATCACGGGACTCGGGGAGTTCCTGGCGAGTTCCCCATTACCTGCCGGATGCGTCAGCGGCAAACTGATGGTTCGTCCCGACGACATCACGATCGCCGAAGACCCGCTCGGCATCGCGCGGATCATCGACATCGAATTCCTCGGCGGAAGCGCGCTTTACACCCTAGAGCTGGAAAACGGGTTGCGTTTTCATTCACTCATGTCATCCACCCGGCTTCTCGCGCCGGACGTCCGCGTAAGGATCGAGACCGATCTAGCGCACCTTGTGTTCCTTCCCTCGGAAACGTAGGGCCGTCGTCGCACCCGTCTCTTCACGGTCGTGGGCTCAAGGGTGACGCTTCTGGGCCGATACAGTAGTATGGATCGTGTACGCGCGCCTCTGAAACGGGGAGATCATGTCACACTCTAGTCGCAGCAAGGTCTGTAGCGTGTTCGTCGCGGCCCTCCTGGTCGTGTCGCTTATCCCGCAGCCCGCTTTTGGTTCGGTGAGCGACATCCCGAGCCCCCTCGGCGAATTTGTCACTAACCCCCACGGGTGGGTCGACTGGAACAACCCGGACCTCAACTGGCGTCAGGGATGGGGCAATTCGACAACGGTTAAGTACCTGCTCAACCTTCCAGCGATGGACGAGTACGACCACTCCCGCGAGGGCAACATCCGGCACGTGCACTACCGATTCGACCGTAGCCTCCTCGTTCGGGATGTCATACCTGGCGGTGAACGCGTCGACATGAGCACGGTATTTCCCGCGGACGGCGTCGTCGATATCCAGAAGGACCTCGTATCTCACTGGTACTTGGAACCAGAATCGGCGTGGGGCTACGTTCCGCTCGCGGCTCAGAAGCACCCCTTTGAGGGGATCTGGAGCTTTGCATACCGTTTTGAGGCTGATGGCCCGTTAGGCAACGAAAGCGTGCTGTCGTCCAACACCATCGGCCCGATCACTTTAGGCATCGACGTCACTGCGCCACTGCAGGTGCGGACACTTACAGCGAAACCGTCGGAGCGGTACACGGGCCCCACCGGTCCATGGACCGCCTCAACACAGGCGTTCGTCTTCTGGGAGGACCGTCAGTACGACGACCTGTCGGGCACCGCGAACTTCGAGGTGCAGGTCAACGGCGAAACACGCGGAAAGCCGGTGTTCTATCTGCCGCCCACCAAGCCCTACGTCACGATTCACGACATGCCGCCCGGTACAAGCACGATCCGGGTACGCGCCGTAGACCGTGCAACCAATCCGGGGCCGTGGGCCACCACCACATTTCGCTCTGATCCCGACGTGCCAACGTTGAAGATCACCCGCCCAGCCAAGGATAACGCTCTCATAGGGGCGTTTTACACCTTCGAAGCCGAGGCGACTGACCTTGCAGGCATCCGCTGGGTGCGCTTTTCGATCGATGGAGCCCCGGTTGGCACGGTCACCAAACCTCCATACCGCTTGGCCCTCGACATGCGAAAGTACAGGAACGGCGCTCATACATTGACTGTCGAGACTCAAGACATGCTCGGTCGCATCGTCAAGCAGACCCGGCCCTTCAATCTTGACAAGATCATTCCGCACATACGTGATGTGCGGGACGCGCCGGATCCGTTCTATCCAATCATCCGTGAGGGCTACAAAGACAACATGACCGTCCACATGAATCTCACCAAAGACGTCCACGTCATGCTGTTCGTATACAACTCAGATGGCGAACTCGTGGCGACGCGTCAAGGGCGCCGAGCGGCCGGGAACGCGAACATCTCCTGGAACGGCGCACACGACGCCGACGGCTCAACCAGCACCGGAACGTACTCGTACAGGCTCCGCGTGAACGACTGGGCTGGCAACGTGACCTGGTCGGGAAGAGGGCACACGACGATACGGGATTACGAGATCGTACGCGTCGCGCCTAACGCGGTTCGGGTTATTCCGCGCTAGATTCGCGCGATGAACGCCGATACGCACTCCGGATTTTAGAGGCGGCCACACGGTGGCCGCCTCTTCTCATGCAATTGGGGAGTGGGCCGGTAAGCCGGATTCTGTCGAGGACGATCATCTATCTGGGACCGCCGTCGCCGACGGCCTCACGCGGGCTGACCCGAGCGACGGCCGGGCAGGCCTTAACCGCTCCTATTCGCCCTTGCTCCAGGTGGGGTTTGCCAAGCCGTCACGTCGCCGTGACGCTGGTGCGCTCTTACCGCACCGTTTCAGCTTTTCTCCCGCGCGTGCGGGGGAGTTTTCTTTTCTGTGGCACTTTCCGTCGCGTCACCGCGCCCTGCCGTTAGCAGGCACCTTGCCCTGTGGAGTCCGGACTTTCCTCACGCGCATCGTGTGCGCGCGCGATCGCCTGACCCACTCCGCTAACCATTCTAGCAGGTTCATGCGGGGTCGAAGGGTGACCTAGCTCTGCCGCCCGCGTGCTTGCAGTTTGGCCCACGTGTCCTTGAGCGAAACTGTCCTGTTGAAGACTGGCGCATCCGGCTGAGAATCCCTGTCAACACAGAAATATCCAAGGCGTTCGAATTGCACCGTGACGCCAGGTTCGACTTGAGCGAGCGCCGGTTCAACAAAGGAGCCGCTTAAGACAGTTTCTGATGACGGGTTGAGGTCTTCAAGCAGATCTTTGCCATCTCTTCCAGGGTACGGCTCAGTGAACAGATGGTCGTAGAGGCGAACCTCGGCCGGAATGGCATGTTCCGCGGACAGCCAGTGAAGGGTCGCTTTCGGTCGCCTGCCATCCGGAGAACTTCCTCCCCGTGTCTGCGGATCGTACGTACACCGTAGCTCTACGACGCGACCCGTCTCGTCCTTGACAACCTCAGTGCAAGTAATGAAGTACGCCGAGCGAAGACGCACTTCTCGGCCAGGGGCAAGGCGAAAAAACTGCTTGGGCGGGTCTTCCATGAAGTCGTCGTGCTCAATCCAGAGCTCCCTTGAGAAGGGAACCCTTCGTGTACCGGCATCCGGGTCCTCGGGGTTGTTCTGGACGTCGACGTACTCGAGCTCGCCTTCCGGGAAATTCTCGATGATGAGCTTAAGGGGCTTGAGTACGGCGAACCGCCGCTGCGCGTCGCGATTGAGCACATCGCGCACTGCGTGTTCGAGCATCTCGACCTCGACGACGCTATCCGCTCTCGCGACCCCGATCATCGCCGCGAAGTCGCGGATCGCCTCGGCAGAAAATCCCCGGCGGCGCAGTCCCGAGAGCGTAGGCATCCGCGGATCATCCCAGCCACGCACGTGGCCCTCACTGACAAGACGAGATAAAACGCGCTTGGAAAGTACGGTGTGGGTTAGGTTTAGGCGCGCGAACTCGTACTGCCGGGGACGGGACGGGACCGGCAGATTGTCGATGAACCAGTCGTACAGCGGCCGGTGGTCCTGGAACTCGAGCGTGCAGATGGAGTGCGTGACGTGCTCGATCGCGTCGGACTGCCCATGCGCGAAGTCGTACGAGGGGTAGATGCACCAGGCGTCACCTGTGCGATGGTGCGCCGTGTGGAGTATCCGGTACATCACCGGATCGCGAAGGTTGATGTTTGGGGACGCCATGTCGATTTTTGCCCGCAGGACCCTCGACCCGGTCAGAAACTCACCGTTGCGCATGCGGGCGAACAGATCGAGGTTCTCTTCCACCGTACGGCCACGCCATGGGCTTTCCTGCCCGGGCTCCGTGAGGGTTCCACGGTAGGCACGTATCTCCTCGGCGGAAAGATCGTCTACGTACGCCTTACCAGACCTGATGAGGGCAAGCGCCCACTGGTAGAGCTGTTCGAAGTAGTCTGAGGCGAAGTAGAGGTGGTTGCCCCAGTCAAATCCAAGCCAGCGGACGTCCGTTTCAATAGAGTCGATGTACTCCTGCTCCTCTTTGACCGGATTCGTATCATCGAATCGCAGGTGACACGCCCCGCCAAACTCTCCTGCGATCCCGAAGTTCAGACAGATCGACTTTGCGTGGCCGATGTGGAGGTAGCCATTGGGCTCCGGCGGAAAGCGAGTAATCACGCTCGGGTGACGGCCCTCGCGAAGATCAGAGGCGACGATATCGCGAATGAAATCCGAGCGCTCCGGCGGAGATGATGTGTTCGCATCCATGGTGGACGAGGATACCACAGGACCGCCGCGCAATTGCCTCCCCGAAGCGTGAGAAGACCCCCGCTAATGAGCGGGGGTCTTCTTTCGTTGCTGGTAGCCCGTACGGGATTCGAACCCGTGGTTTCCGCCTTGAGAGGGCGGCGTCCTCACCGCTAGACCAACGGGCCGTTCTGGCTGGGGTACTAGGGCTCGAACCTAGACTCTTCGGAACCAGAATCCGACGTGTTGCCAGTTACACCATACCCCAGTACCTCGCCTGTGCGCCAAAGGGCACGAACAGGTATATTACGGGGGGCCACAGGGCCTGTCAACAGGGCACGAACGGGTTCTGACCCAGTCACCGCATGGAGCCGTTCCCCGCGTCCGCCGATCGGCTGTTGCACGCGGCTCGAATTCGATCAAGCGTGGACTTAGCTCCTAGCAGTGCGATCGACTCAAACAGCGGAAGACTTACGGTCGATCCCGATATCGCAACGCGGACGGCCTGGAACGCAATCTTTGCCTTTACGCCCGTCGCTTCGGGCACGGACCTGAGCGCGGCCTCAATTGCTTCAGGAGTGAATTCGTCGAGGGTGCCCAGTGCGTCAGCAGCCGCGTCAAGGGCGGCTGTGGCCCCGTCCACTCCAAGAACGTTGATCCGTGCGTCCTCATCGATCTGCACAGCGTCTGAGAACAGGAACGCAACCATCGGCACGATCTCGTCCAGCCGCTTTGCACGCTCTGATACGAGTGGTGCGAGCTCGATGAGCCACGAACGCCGGGAATCCGCCTCGTCCTTTGAGATCAGACCCGCTTCAACAAGTGTTGGCACCATATGTTCGACGAATGTCTCGGCAGACATCTCCCGAAGGTAGACGCCGTTCATCCACGCGAGCTTCTCGGCATCGAAAACGGCCGGATTCTTTGAGACTCGCTCGAGGGAGAAGGAGGACACTAAGGTCTCGCGGTCGATGATTGTCGTCCTGTCATCGAGCGACCAGCCGAGAAGGGCAAGGTAGTTGACGATCGCCTCGGGAATGAAGCCGAGGTCCCGGTAGTCCTCGACGCTTGCCGCACCGTGACGCTTGGACAGGCGCTTGCCGTCCGGTCCCCAGATCATAGACAAGTGGGCGAAGACAGGCACAGCCGCTCCAAGCGCTTCGAAGACAAGTATCTGGCGGGGCGTGTTTGACAGATGGTCGTCCCCGCGGATCACGTGTGTGATCTCCATGGCTGCGTCGTCGACGACGGTCGCGAAGTTGTAGGTGGGTGTTGCGTCCGATCTGACCACGATGAAGTCGTCGAGCACGTCGGCGGCGAAGGTGCTGGTACCGCGCACCGCGTCCTCGAACGAGACAGCACCACGGTCGTCGGGCACTCTCAGCCGCCATGCGTGGGGCGTACCGACGGCGATTCGCTCACTCACCTCCTGTGCCGAAAGCGCGCGGCACGTCTTGGCGTACCCGATGTGTCCGCCGTGTGCCCGAGCCGCCTCGCGTGCTGCGTCGAGCTCTTCCGGGGAGCAAAAGCAAGGGTAGACCGCTTTTGAGGCCTTGAGCCGCTTGAGCGCGACAGTGTAGGTGTCGCCTCGCTGCGCCTGGAAGTACGGTCCCCACGCGCCGCCTACGTCAGGACCTTCGTCCCAGTCGATGCCGAGCCAGCGCAACGACTCCAGAATCTGACGGGTGTGCTCCTCACGGGAACGTTCTGGATCGGTGTCGTCGATTCTCAAGATGAGCGACCCGTGGTGACGGCGGGCGTACGCCCAATTGTAGATAGCGGTGCGGGCCCCGCCGATGTGCAG